>CAZTHV010000029.1:0-4905 GCA_964613165.1 uncultured Marmoricola sp. | reverse complement strand
GCTCGGCGGAGAGGATCTGCATGTAGCGGGCCAGCACCACCAGGTCGATGCGGTGCTCGGCGGCCAGCGCGAGCAGCTCGGCCTCGGCCGCCGGCTTGGTCTCCGGGGAGACCGGGATGTGCCGGAACTCGATGCCGTAGCGCGCCGCCAGCGGCTCCAGGTCGGGGTGGTTGGAGACGATCAGTGGGATGTCGACCGGCAGCAGCCCGCTGGACCAGCGGTAGAGCAGGTCCTGCAGGCAGTGGTCGAAGCGGGAGACCAGGATCAGCAGGCGCGCCCGCTGGCCGAGATCGTTGATCCGGTAGTCCATCGCGAACGCCGCGGCGATCGAGGCGAAGTCGGTCTCCAGCTCGGCGATCGCGGGAGTCCGCGAGCCACGGCGCATCTGCACCCGCATGAAGAACAGGCCGGTGCCCTGGTCGCCGAACTGGTTGCTCTCCACGATGTCGCAGTCGTGGCGGTAGAAGAAGTCCACCACCGCGCGCACGATGCCCGGCCGGTCGGCGCAGGACAGCGTGATCACCAGCTGGTCCTCCTCCGGCAGACCGTGCCGGATCGGTGCCGACAGAGTGCTCTCGCTCATCCGCCTCACCCCTTCAGCCGGGTGCCGGTGGGATCGAACGGGGCCTTGAGACCGACCTCGGCGTCGAAGACGACACCCGCCGCCTCCACCTGGTAGGTGCCGCCGCGGACGTAGTCGGCGTCGGCCACCTCGCCGTCCGGCTCGACGTACGCCATCGCCGCGAAGCGGCCCAGCACCGAGCTGTAGGCCGCCGAGGTGACGAAGCCCTGCGGGCGGCCGTCGCGCAGCAGCAGCTCTCCGCCCCACAGGACGGCCTCCGGGTCGTCGACGGTGAGCGAGACCAGCCGCGTCCGCGGGCCCTCCGCCTTGACCTTCTCGACCGCCGCGCGACCGCGGAAGTCGATGCCGCCGGCCAGCTTGCAGGTGAAGGTCATGCCGGCCTCGACCGGCGTCCGGTCGGGCGTCAGCTCGCGGCCCCAGGCCCGGTAGCCCTTCTCGATCCGCATCGCGTCCACCGCATAGTGACCGACCAGCGCCGGCCCGAGATCCTCTCCGGCGTCGACCAGGCACTCATAGGCGGTGACGGCGTACTCGACCGGGATGTACAGCTCCCAGCCGAGGTCGCCGACGTAGCTGACCCGGGTGGCCCGCACCGGCACCGGGCCGATGTCCAGACGCTGGCTGGTGTAGAACGGGAAGGCCTCGTTGCCCAGGTCGGTTCCGGTGAGCCGGGAGAGCAGAGTGCGCGACCGCGGACCCATGATCCCGAAGACGGCGTACGACGAGGTGACGTCGACGATCTCCACGCGCAGCCCGCTGGGCAGGTGCTTGTTGAGGTAGTGCTCGTCACGGGTGGCCTGCGCCGACCCGGTCACCAGCAGGTACTCGTCGTCCGCGGTGCGGGTCACGGTCACGTCGGACTCGTAGCCGCCGCGGTCGTTGAGGATGCCGGTGTAGACGGTGGTCCCGGGCGTCACCGCCATGTCGTTGGCGCACAGGTACTGCAGTGCCGCCTCGGCGTCCGGCCCGCGCACCAGGAGCTTGGCGAACGCCGTCTGGTCCAGCAGCGCGACGCCCTCGCGGAGGGCCCGGTGCTCGGCGTCGACGTACGGACGCCAGTTCTGGTGACCGAAGGAGTACCCGGTGACCCGCTCGACGCCCTCGGGGGCGAACCAGTTCGGCCGCTCCCAGCCGTTGCGGCTGCCCATGACGGCACCACGCGCGTCGAGCAGGTGGTGGATCGGCGAACGGCGCAGCGGACGGCCCGTCTCCGGCTCGCGGTTGGGCCACGGGATCGCGTAGTGCAGCCCGAGGGTCTCCTTGGTGCGCTCCCGAAGCCAGGACTCGTTGCTGTTGAACGCCGCGAACCGGCGAAGGTCCACCGGCCACAGGTCGCGCTCGGGCTCCCCGGACACGATCCACTCCGCCATCGCGAGACCGGCGCCGCCGGCCGAGGCAATGCCGGTGGAGTTGAAGCCGGCGAGGACGTACATGTTCGGGACCTCGACCGACTCGCCCATGATGAAGTTGTCGGGAGTGAAGCTCTCCGGACCGTTGTACAGCTTCTTGATGCCGGCGCGCTCCATCGCGGGCACCCGGGTGATGGCGTTCTCCATCAGGATGGCGAACTGCTCCCAGTCGTCCTCCAGCAGCTGGAAGACGAACGGGTCGGGGATGTCGTAGGGACCGACCCACGGCTTGGCGTCCGGCTCGAAGCCGCCCATGACCAGGCCGCCGACCTCCTCCTTGAAGTAGATGTAGCCGTCCTGGTCGCGCATCACCGGCAGGTCGCGGTGGACGCCCTCGATCGGGTCGGTGACGACATAGAAGTGCTCCACCGAGTGCAGCGGCACCTTCACGCCAGCCATGGAGCCCACCTGTGCGGCCCACTGGCCGGCGCAGTTGACCACCGTCTCGCACTCGATCAGCCCGTGCTGGGTACGGACACCGGTGACCCGGTCGTCGCTCATCTCCAGGCCGACCACCTGGGTCTCCTCGCAGACGACGGCGCCGCGGCGGCGGGCGCCACGAGCCAGCGCCTGGGTCAGGTCGGTGGGGTTCGCCTTGCCGTCGCCGGGCAGCCAGACCGCGCCGAGCAGGTCGTCGGTGCGCATCAGCGGCCACTTCTCCCCCGCCTCGGCGGGCGTCAGCCGGTGCGCCTCCACGCCGAAGGCCCGCGCCGAGGCCTGAGTGCGCAGCAGCGAGGTCATCCGCTCCTCGGTGCGCGCCACCGAGAGGCTCCCGCACTGCTTCCAGCCCGTGCCCAGCCCGGTCTCCTCCTCCAGCGTGGCGTAGAGCTGGGTGGAGTACTGGATCAGCTTGGTCATCGCGTCGGTCGCGCGGAGCTGGCCGACCAGCCCGGCGGCATGCCAGGTGGTGCCGCCCGAGAGCTTGCCCTGCTCCAGGACCACGACGTCGGTCACGCCCAGCTCGGTGAGGTGATAGGCGACGCTGGCGCCGACGATGCCGCCGCCGATGACGGCGATTCGTGCGCGCGACGGCTGAGGGGAGGTCATGTCCTTGTCTTTCCGGTGCATGCGTAGATGGAACTCTGGCAGTGGTGGGGGTGCCGGGTCGTCCCGACACCCCCACCAGGTCAGTGGGTCACTCGATCGTCACCTGGCTGAGATCGATCAGCTCCGAGGTCGTCGTGTGGAAGCCCTGCACGGACTTGCGAGCCGCGAAGAAGTTCGCCATGTGGTAGATCGGGATCACGACGGCCTGGTCCTCGACGACTTCGCGCTGGATGTCCTGCATCACCTGGCTGCGCTCGGCGCTGCCGACCTCGAGGGTTGCCAACGAGTCGATCTGCTTGTCGATCTCGGGGCTGTTGAGCTGGGACATGTTGTTGACCGAGTCGCTTCGGAACACCCGCAGCAGCATGTCAGCCGGGTCACCGGAGCTCATGCCCCACCCGAGGTAGTACATCTCGGTCTTGTGGTCCAGCAGCGACTGGTACCACGAGCCCGCCTCCTGGACGTCCAGCTTGAGCTTGATGCCGACGGCGGCCAGCTGCTGCTGCACCACCTCGCCGATCTCCTTGTCCTTCAAGTATCGCGCCGTGGGCAGGGTCAGGCTCAGCTCCGGGTTCTTCACGCCCGACTCGGCCACCAGCTTCTTGGCCTCCTCCGGCGAGTAGTCCAAGCTGATCGGCGGGTCGTTCGTCAAGAACTCCGGCGAGACCAGCCCCTCGTTCGCGGGCGTCCCCACGCCCTCCAGGACGTTGTCGACGATCGCGTTGCGGTCGATCGCGTGCGCCACCGCCTGGCGGAGCTTGAGGTTCTGGACGGTCTCGAGGTTGAAGCCCAGGAAGATCGGCCGCGCCTTGGGCTCGATGATCTCGTAGAGGTCGTCGGAGGACTTGATCGCCCCGAGCTGGTCCGGCGGCGGGTTCTCGATGACGTCGACGTCATTGGCCTGCAGGGCGCTGAACCGGGTGCTCGCCTCCGGGATCGGAATGAAGTCGACCTTCTCCAGGGTCGGCTTCTCACCCCAGTAGTCGGGGTTGGCCTCGAAGACCATGGAGGTGTCCGGGGTCCAGGAGACGAACTTGTACGGCCCCGTCCCCACCGGCTCCTTGGCCAGCTGCTTGTCGTCCTTCTCCTCCAGCGCCTGGGGGCTGATGATCGCAGCCACCATGACGGTCAGGTTGTTCAGGATGCTCGAGAACGGCTTGCTCAACACGATGACGGCCGTCGTCGGGTCAGGCGTCTGGACCTCCTTGATCACGCCGAGGAAGCCCTTGCCCTGGGACTGCGTAGCGGCGCGCTCCAGGCTCGCCTTCACCGCCGCGGAGTCGAAGTCGGTCCCGTCGTGGAACTTCACGTCCTCGCGCAGGGTGAACTCCCACTCGGTCGGGGAGAGCTGCTTCCAGGAGGTCGCCAGGCCCGGCTCGAACTCACCGCTGTTGGTGAGGTTGACCAGGGTCTCGTACGCCAGCGCGTCGCGGGTGAAGTCACCAGCCAGCACGAAGTTCGGCGGGTCCAGACTCTGGGCGTCCGAGGCCATCCCGATCCTGAGGCTCTTGCTACCGCTGTCCGACGAGTCGTCGTCGCCGGAGAGGCCGCCGCACGCGCTCAACACCATGGCGGCAACCGCGAGGAGTGCGAGCACGATCGTGCCCCTTCCCCGCCTCTGCTTCGCTTGCGCCATTGCCACACCTTTCGATTCCGGGCCGCTCCCGATCGCTGCCCTGGTTCACTGACTAAACCACTGGTCTGAAAACTACCCTTGGGGGCCCACGTGCTGTCAAGGGGTAACCGCACCCGAATCGAGGCGGTCTTGCTGGGACCGGCTGGGACTGACCGGGGACTGGCCAGCGCTGGTCGACAGAGGAGCCGCTACCGGGTCAGCGGGACCGTGACCGCGCCGGCGACCCCTCG
>CAZTHV010000028.1:1434-17475 GCA_964613165.1 uncultured Marmoricola sp. | reverse complement strand
TGGCTGGAGCTGGTCCAGGACAAGGAGCAGAAGATCGCCCGGCCCAAGCAGATCTACACCGGGGACCGGATGCTCGACTTCGTGCCCGCCGCCGAGCGCTGGAAGTGACCGGCGCCGGCCGCTGGGATCACGCCGCGCTGGTCACCCGGCGGACGAGCTGCAGCCGCCACGCCTCGGGACCACGCTCGAGGTAGCTGATCTCGAACGCCCCGGGCTCGCGCTGCTCCAGCTGCGCCAGCAGCGGCAGCGGGTCGTGCGGCGCGATCAGGACCATCCCACGACCCGGCCCGACCGCGTCGAGAGCGCCGAAGATGGTCGCGTGCCGGATCGCGTGCGGGACCGCGCGTGCGTCCAGCTCGGGGTATCCGGCGCCGTCCTCCTCGCCGCAGGAGCAGCTGTGCCCGTGGTCGCCCGCGGCCTCGCTCGGTGCGGCGGATCCGCCGAGCTCCTGGCGCATGTCGCCGAGCAGGCCGGCCAGCTGCACCTGCGCGGACTCGGCGAGGACCGGCAGGAGCTGCTCGTTCTCCTTGACCACGTGGGTGCCGAAGAGCGTGAGCAGTGCGTACGCCGCGCCGGCCGCGCGAGGCGGCGTGGCGGCGGTGCGAGCCTGCTCCACCAGGTCGACCAGCACTGCGTGCTCGGCGATCATCGCCTCCACCAGGGCGCGCAGCTCGGCGAATCCGAGTCCGGCCGGGTAGAGCGCGGCCTCCTCCGCCCGGGCGTGCGGGACCAGCTCCCGGCCGCACCAGTCCACCAGCTCGTCGCGGGCGGCGATCGCATCGGCGGCCGTGGTGGCGTCGACCACCGCGTTGACCCGAGCGGTGAGCCCGCCGAGCAGCTCGGCATGGTGCTGCTCCATCGCCTCCAGCGCCTCCGCGTCCTCCCGGCTGCTGGCCATGATCACGTCGCTCACGTTCCGCCTCCTCACGTGCCGCTGGACCCTCCGTTGGCTACGTGCGGATGATTTTACTACAGTTATTCCCGTGGAAAATGATCCAGGTCCATCCGCCGGCCTAGGGCCCCATCCCACCCAGGCGGGCCCGGCGCCGCTCTCGCGTGCCCGGCGGCGGCTCTGGGAGGTCCTGGCCGACCAGGTCGAGCCGGTCGGCATCGCCGCGCTGACCGCACTCACCGGGCTTCACGAGAACACCGTCCGCGAGCACCTCGACGGGCTCGCCGTCGCCGGCCTGGCCGACCGCGAGCGCGCCGTACCTGGAGGCCGCGGGCGGCCGGCGTGGCTGTGGCGGGCGGTCGACCCGCCCGCCACGTCGGAGTACGCCGGCCTCGCCGCCGCGCTCGCCCGCACCCTGCAGGCCACCAGCCCCGACCCCGTGGCCACGGCGACCATGGCCGGAGCCGAGTGGGGCCACGAGCTGGCAGCCTCCTCGCCGGGCGAGCGTGCCGGGAGCGAGACCGACGCCTACCAGCAGGCCCTGCGGCTGCTGGACGACTTCGGATTCGGGCCGCAGTCCACCCAGGACACGCGGTCCCGCCAGACGGTCCGGCTGACCCGGTGCCCGCTGCTCCAGGTGGCCCGGCAGCACCCCGATGTGGTCTGCGCGATCCACCGCGGCCTGGTCGAGGGCGCCCTGGAGGAGTACGGCGCCCGGAGCACCGAGGTCGATCTGGTGCCGTTCGCCGAGCCGGGCGCCTGCCTGCTGCACCTGCACGCGGAGGAGCGGCCGTGAACGCCGTCGCGGCGGCCGGGGCCGAGGCCGCTGCCAGCCGTCGCACGCCACGCGCGCTGCTGATGCTGCCCGCCGGGCTGGCGCTGCTGGCCGGGCTGAACGCAGCGCTGATCCTGCTCGACGTCCCGGCGCCGGTGCGCACCGACCGGCTGCCCGACCTCCACGGGATCCTGCTGGTCCTCGGCTTCGTCGGCACCGTCGTCGCGCTGGAGCGGGCGGTCGCGCTGCGTCGCCGGTACGGCTACCTCGCCCCGGCGGCACTCGGCCTGGGCAGCGTGCTGCTGCTCAGCCCCGCGCCGCTGACCGCCGGCCGGATCGCCCTGCTGGGCGGCACGATCGCGATGACCCTCAACTACGTGCCGCTGTGGCGCCGGCAGCACGACGAGGCGGTGGCGGTCCAAGCCCTGGGCGCGGTCACGGCGACCGGAGCCGCGGCGCTCTGGCTCGGCGGCGCCGACGTCGCGACGCTGCTGCCCTGGCTGGCCGGATTCCCGGTGCTCACCATCGCCGGCGAGCGGCTCGAGCTGGCCCGGATCGCGATGGGGCCGCGGGCCGGCGCCATCCTGATCGGGCTCGGCTCGGCGACGACGGCCGCGATCGCGGCCAGCCTGCTGTGGCCGTCGGTCGGCACGCCCCTGCTCGGTCTCGCCCTGCTCGCGCTGACCGGCTGGCTGGCCGCTCACGACGTGGCCCGGCGTACCATCCGGGCCGACGGAGCCGTCCGCTTCAGTGCCGCCGCCATGCTGGCAGGCTATGTCTGGCTCGGCCTGGCCGGCGCGGTCTGGCTGCTCGGCGTGCCCGACCACCGCCCGGCGTATGACAGCGTGATCCACGCCGTCTTCCTAGGCTTCACGATGTCGATGATCCTGGCGCACGCGCCGACGATCCTGCCGGCGGTGCTGCGCCGTCCGCTGCCCTACCACCGCGCGATGTGGGTGCCGCTGCTCCTGCTGCACGCGGGTCTGGTCGTTCGCGTCTGGCTCGGCGACGGGCTCGGCATCGACGCCGCATGGCGGATCGGCGGCGTGCTCAACGTCGTCGCCCTGCTGCTCTTCGCCGCCACCGTCCTCTGGCTGCTCACCGCGACCCGGAAGGACGGCCGATGAAGGGCTTCTCACCCCTGCGCGATCTCCCCGCCGTGGGCTGGCTGCTCGCGGTGGTCGTCGTCGCCCTGGCGCACCCGGTGATCCCGGCACCGCGCTGGCTGCTCTTCCACCTGCTCCTGCTCGGCGCCGCGACGCACTCGATCCTGGTGTGGAGCCAGCACTTCGCCGACACGCTGCTGCACACCGTGGCGACGCCGGCGCAGACGCGCCTCCGCTCGCTGCGACTGGCCGCCTGCAACCTCGGCGTGCTGCTCGTCGTCGCCGGCGTCGTCGGCGATCACTGGCCGGTCACCGCCGTCGGGGCGTCCGCGGTCGGCCTCGTCGCGGCGTGGCACGCGATCTCCCTGGTCGTCCAGCTGCGGCGCACGGTGTCGCTGAGCGCCAGCTCCCGGTTCGCGGTGACGGTGCGCTACTACGTGGCCGCCGGTGCGCTGCTTCCCCTCGGCGCCTACCTCGGCGTGCTGATGGCTCGCGGGCTCGCCCACGACGACCATGCCCAGGCGATGGTGGCGCACGTCGTGGTCAACGTGCTCGGCTGGATCGGCCTCACCGTCACGGGGACGCTGGTCACCCTCTGGCCGACGATCCTGCGCACGCGCGTCGCCGACAACGCGGTGAGCACGGCGCGCCGAGCGCTGCCCGTCCTGCTCGGCGGCCTCGCCGTCGCGCTGGCTGGTTGTCTTCTCGGCTCACGGCCGCTGACCGGTGCCGGCCTGCTGGGGTACGCCGGAGGGCTGGTCCTGCTGATCCTCCCGCACGTCACCGAGACCCGGGCCAAGCCGCCGGCCCACTTCCCGGGCTGGTCGGTGCTCGCCGGGATGAGCTGGTTCGTCCTGACCGTCGGCACGCTCGGCGTCGCCATCGCCGTCTCCGACGACTGGGAGTCCGCGCACACCTGGCTGGAGCGCGCCACGCCCGCGCTGGCGGCCGGATTCGTCGCCCAGGTACTGCTGGGCGCGCTGTCCTACCTGATGCCCGTGGCGGTCGGGCGGGGACCGGCCGGGGCGCGGGCGGCCAACACCGAGCTCGACCGCGCGGCGGCGCTGCGGATCACCGTGGTCAACGCCGGCCTGGCGCTCTGGCTGCTGCCCTCGACGCCCCCGGTGCGTGTCGTCGTCTCCACCCTGGTCCTGCTCGCCCTGGCCAGCTTCCTGCCGCTGATGATCCGGGCCATCCGCGCCGCCCGCCGGGCGGCGGCGGAGGCAGGCACCACCCCCGGGGGGCCCCGGCCGCACGGCCCGGCCCCGGTCTCGGCGGTGGTCTCGACCGGTCGCCGGCTCGGCCAGGCCGTGACCGGCCTCGCCGTCCTGACACTGGCCGTCGCGGTCGGCGTCGCGGTCGACCCGCAGGCGCTCGGCGGAGACCAGCGCTCCGCGGCCGCGGGCGTGGCCGCCACCGGCAGCACCACCACCGTCCAGGTCATCGCCAAGGACATGCGCTTCCACCCGGCCACGGTCACGGTCCCGGCCGGCGACAGGCTGGTCATCGAGCTGACCAACGCCGACGACGGGGACGTGCACGACCTGGTGCTCGACTCGGGCGCCGACTCCGGCCGGCTCGCGCCCGGCGAGAGCACCCGGCTCGACGTCGGCGTGGTCGGCCGCGCTCTGGACGGCTGGTGCTCGGTGCTCGGCCATCGGCAGATGGGCATGGTCTTCGCCGTCGAGGTGTCCGGGTCGGCGGCACGCCGGGCCGAGGCAAGCGACCAGCACCGGCACGGCGACGAGCACGGCGGCCACGCGCACCCCTCGATGCCGTCCGCCTCGGCGACCGCGCAGCCGAGCGGGCCCGCCTTCACGCCGTACGACGCGAGCCTGCCGGCGCCCTCGGGGAGCAAGGTCCACCGGCACACCTTCACGATCACCGAGGGCACGCACGAGGTGGCACCCGGCGTGACCCAGGAGCTGTGGACCTACAACGGCACCGCGCCCGGACCCGTCCTGCACGGCCGGGTCGGCGACCGCTTCGAGATCACGCTGGTCAACGACGGGACGATGGGGCACTCGATCGACTTCCACGCCGGCGAGCGCGCCCCGGACGAGGTGATGCGGACGATCCCGCCCGGCAAGTCCCTGACCTATCGCTTCGCCGCCGACCGCGCCGGCATCTGGATGTACCACTGCTCGACGATGCCGATGACGGCACACATCGCCAACGGCCTCTTCGGAGCGGTGGTCATCGACCCGCCCGACCTCGCGCCGGTGGACCACACCTATGTCCTGGTCCAGTCCGAGCTCTACCTCGGCAAGGACGGCGGGCCGGTCGATGTCGACAAGCTGGCCGACGAGCGACCCGACCTGGTGGTCTTCAACGGCTACGCCAACCAGTACGACGAGCATCCGCTGGCCGCCCGCGTCGGCGAACGGGTGCGCATCTGGGTGCTCGACGCCGGACCCAACCGGGCCTCGGCCTTCCACCTGGTCGGCGGGCAGTTCGAAACCGTGTGGTCCGAGGGCTCCTACCGGCTGCGGCCCGGGACGGGCGGCGCCCAGGTGTTGCCACTGCTGCCCGCGCAGGGAGGCTTCGTGGAGCTGTCACTCGCCGAGCCGGGTCACTATCCGTTCGTCTCCCACATCATGATCGACGCCGAGCGCGGCGCGCACGGGATCCTGGAGGTGACCCGGTAGCTCCGGCGAGCACGGCACCGTGCCGGTCGATCTGCGCGACCTGCTGCACTGACGGGCCGACCCGGCGACCCCGGCGTCAGACCTCGCTGAGCTCCTTCGGCGACTTCTCGTCCTCATGTCCGGGCCACCATGCGGCGTGACCGATGAGCGCGGTCAGGGCGGGAGTGAAGAACATCGACATCACGAAGGCCGCGACCAGGATGCCGAAGGAGAGCGCGAAGCCCATCGAGACGATCAGCGAGTTGCCGCCGAGCATCAGTGCGCCGAAGGTGCCGGCCAGGATCAGCCCGGCCGCGGCGATGGTCGGGCCGGCGTGTTTGACCGCCTCGGCCGCCGCCTCCCGCGGGCTCTTGCCCTCGCGCGCCTCCTCGCGGAGCCGCGCGATCATCAAGATGTTGTAGTCGGTGCCCAGCGCGACCACGAAGAGATAGATGTAGATCGGCAGCATGAAGATCAGGCCGTTCTCACCCTTGATGTGCTGGAAGAGGATCACCGTCGCGCCGAGGGTCGCGCCGAAGCCGAGTCCCACCGACGCCATCAGGTAGAGCGGCGCGACCAGGCTGCGCAGCAGCAGCGCCAGGATCACCATGATCACCAGCGCGGCGGCCGGGAAGACGACCGAGTAGTCGCGGGTCATCGCCTTCTGCAGGTCGAGGAAGACCGATGTGGTGCCGCCGACGTACGCCCTCGAGCCGTCGGGTGCGGCCTCGTGCGCGGTCGGGCGCACCGTGTCGCGCATCAGGTCCATCGCCTCGTCCGAGCCCGGGTCGAACTCCAGGATCGCGGAGAACTGCGCGGTCTGGCCGTCCTGGGAGGCAACACCGGGGGACACCATGGCGACGCCCTCGGCCTTGCCCAGGGCCTGGCCGAAGGAGCCCAGCTCCTCTTCGGTCAGCGCCTGCCCGTCGGTCGAGCGCAGGATCACCGTCGTCGGGTCGGTGGCGCCCGGCGGCAGGCCCTTCTCCAGGCGCTGCAGGGCGTCGGTGGACTCCACCCCCTTGGGCAGGCTGGAGGTGAAGTCGAACGAGGGGTTGAAGCCGAAGGCGAAGACGGCCAGCATCGCCATCACCCCGCCGGACGCGAGCGCCACCCGGCCAGGCCGGCGGCCCAGGACGCCGCCGATGGCGGCGAACCGCGCGCCCTCCGGCTCGCGGCGCCAGCTCTTGGACGGCCAGAAGAGGAACCGGCCGAGCAGTGTCACCACGGCGGGCACCAGCGTCAGCGCCGCGACCAGGGTGGTCGCGACGGCGATCGCCAGCGCCGGGCCGATCGAGCGGAAGATGCTCAGCGAGGACAGGATCAGCGCCATGAAGGCGACGATGACGGCGCCACCGGCCGAGGCGATCGCCTCGCCGGCACGCTCCAGCGCGTGGACCACCGCGGTCTTGGTGTCCTCGCCCAGGCGCAGGCGCTCGCGGTAGCGGAAGAGCAGGAAGAGGATGTAGTCGGTGCCGATGCCGTAGAGCACGACGATCAGGATCACCTGGACCGAGCTGTCCGCCTTGAGGTCGAAGACCTTGTTGGCGGTGCCGATCAAGCCGGTGGCGACCATCGACACCAAGGTGACCACCAGGATCGGCATCAGGCAGATGATCACGCTGCGGAAGATCAGCGCCAGCAGTACGACGATCAGCACGATGGTGGCCAGGCCGACGATCGCCAGGGTCTGCTCGGAGGAGTCCTGGGAGTCCAGCGACTGCGGCGCGGCGCCGGTCATGCCCAGGCGCAGGTCGGTGCCCTTGACCAGCGGCTTGGCCTGCGCGCGCAGCTCCTTGGCGCCGTCCATCGAGAGGGTGTCGAACCCGGTCGCCTTGTCGGACAGGCCGATCACCGCGATCTGCACCAGGTTGTTCTCCGACGGGGGCTGGGCCGCGCCGCCGCTGAACGCCTGGGGCAGGTCCTGGTTCAGCTCGCCGACGATCCGCTCGACGTCGGCGGAGTCCTGCTCGGTCAGCGGCTTGCCGTCGGCCCGGTCGAAGACCAGGATCGCGCCCGGCTGGGCGGCGTCGGAGAACGCCTCGCTCTGCAGGGTCATCGCCTTGATCGACTCGTAGTGGTCGGGCAGGAACTCCGCCTCGTTGCTGGTGGAGGTCAGCTTGGGCGCGAACGAGATGATGGCGATGGCTGCGACGACCCAGATCCCGATGACGATCCAGGGGCGGCGAGTGGTGAAACGACCGAGGGCGGAGAACATGCGCCCGACCTTACCGATCGGTCAGGGTCGTGCGCCAATCGGATATGGGCCGCGGCCATGGCTGCTGGACGAGAGGACGGCGACCGATTCCGAGCGACATGACCGCCAGACGGCGGTGATCACCACCAGGTCGCTCAGAATCACCGAGTGCCGGTGAGAACGGCGACGACGTACTCCTCGGAGGCGGGGCGCAGGTCGTAGGTGCCGAAGCGGTGCTCGACGTCGAGCCCGGCCGCGGCGGCGTCTGCGGCGAACTCCTCGAACGGGTACTCCCGGGCGTCGCCGTGGCCGTGGACCGGGTGGTAGCCGACCAGGATCCGCCCGCCGGGGGCGAGCAGTTCGGCCAGCGTCGAGAGCAGCCGTCGCTCGGTGTCGGGCGCGGCCAGCACGATCACGTTGCCCACCAGCACCACCAGGTCGTACGCCGGGGGCAGGCCGGCGTCGGCCAGCCCGGCCGGGGTCAATGCCAGGACGTCGCTCTGCACGCGGGGCAGATCGGGATAGCGGCGGGCCATCTCCTCGACCAGCGACGGATCCTTCTCCACGGCGACCACCTGGTGACCGCGGTCCCGCAGCGCCGATCCGACGCGGCCCATGCCGGCACCCGCGTCGAGGATCCGCGCACCGCGCGGGACCAGGGTGTCGGCAAGGCGCGCCTCGCCGTCGATGTCGGCGCCCTCCTCGATCAGCCGCGAGAAGCGGTCGAGGTAGCCGTGGTGCTCCTTGCTCTCCCAGCGGGTCTTGGGCAGGTCCATCGGTGTGTTCCTCACTCCTACAGCTTGCGCAGCCGCACCCAGCGGACCGAGTGGTCCTTGTCCTTGCGCAGCACCAGGGTGGCCCGGGCCCGCGTGGGAGCGACGTTCTGCACCAGGTTGGGTCCGTTGATCTCGTCCCAGATGCGTCCGGCCTCGGCGATGGCGTCCTCGCGGGACAGGCCGGCGTACTTGGCGAAGTAGGACGCCGGGTCACGGAAGGCGGTCTTGCGCAGCCGCAGGAAGCGCTCGGTGTACCACTCCCGGACGTCGCCGGTGCCGGCGTCGACGTAGATGGAGAAGTCGAAGAAGTCGCTGACGGCCAGGCCGGTGCGGCCGTCGGGGCGGACCGGCGCGGGCTGCAGCACGTTGAGGCCCTCGACGATGACGATGTCGGGTCGGTCGATGGTCACGCACTCGTCGGTGATGTCGTAGACCAGGTGGGAGTAGACCGGGGCGCGGACACCGTCGCGGCCGGACTTGATGTCCATCACGAAGCGCAGCAGAGCCTTGCGGTCGTAGGACTCGGGGAAGCCCTTGCGGTGCAGGATGCCGCGTCGCTCCAGCTCGGCGTTGGGGTAGAGGAAGCCGTCGGTGGTCACCAGGGCGACGCGCGGATGCGCGGGCCAGTGGGCGAGCATCTGCTGCAGCACGCGAGCCGTCGTCGACTTGCCGACCGCGACCGAGCCGGCCACCCCGATCACGAACGGCGTCCGCGGCGGCTGCGGTCGCCGCAGGAACGACTCCTGCGCCCGGTGCAGCTCCCCGGCCGACTCCACGTAGAGGCTCAGCAGCCGGGACAGCGGCAGGTAGATCTGCTCGACCTCGGCCAGGTCCAGCCAGTCGCCGAGGCCACGGACCCGCTCGATCTCCGTGGGCGTGAGTGGCTGGTCGGTGTTCGCGCCCAATTTCGCCCAGGCATCGCGGTCGAGCTCGACGTACGGCGAGGACTCCTGCGTTCCGCCGTTGGCTGTGGCCATGCGGGGATTCTTCCATCGCCGCCGGGCGCCTCCGTCGGCGGGGACTTCCGGGGCGGACCGCTCGTCTACCATCGCGGGCATGGTCGACAGCAGCGATGACTTCGCAGGTAGGGCGGGTGCGGCCTTGGTGGTGGGCGGCAGCGGCGGCATCGGACGCACCGTCGTGCGGATGCTGGGCGAGCGCGGCAGCCACGTGGTGGCGACCTATCGCGAGTCCGTCGATCGGGCCCTGCAGGCCGTGGACGAGGCGACCGCCAACGGGGTGCGCGGCGAGGCCGTTCAGCTGGACCTGCTGGACGAGAGCGCCTGCGCCGCGACCGTCGAGCACATCGTCGCGTCGTACGGCGGGCTGCACACCCTGGTGTACGCCGCGGGCCCGCACGTCCCGATGCGGCACCTCTCGACGGTGCCACCGGCCGAGCTGGCGACCCAGCTCGACGCGGACGCGGCGGCCTTCTTCCGGATCGTCGCGCCGGCGCTCCCGGCCCTGCGTGAGTCCGGAGGGAGCGTCGTGGCGGTGACGACCGCGGCGACCAGCCGCTTCCCCGTGCGCGACGGGCTCTCCTCGGTGCCCAAGGCGGCCGTCGAGGCGCTGGTGCGCGCGCTGGCGGCGGAGGAGGGCCGATTCGGTGTCCGGGCCAACGTCGTCGGTCCCGGCATGCTCACCGACGGCATGGCCGACCGGCTGATCTCCTCGGGCGAGCTCTCCGCCGATGCGCTGGAGGTCGCCCGCGGCAACATCCCGCTGCGCCGCTTCGGCCAGGCGGTGGACATCGCCGAGGCGGTCTGCTTCCTCGCCTCCGGTCGCGCCGGGTTCATCAGCGGGCAGAAGCTGGACGTCGACGGCGGCTACGGGATCTGAGCCTGGAGCCACCGATCTCCACCTGCTGCGCGGGCCGGTGGATCAGGCCGAGTCCGACTCACCAGCTGCGCACGCCCGCGGGCCGCGGCGGCAGCGGGTGCGCCGCGTCGCGCAGCACATAGGCCATCCCCGACGAGCCGTTCAGCCAGGCGCGCTCGAACTGCGCCCGGTCATAGGTCCGCCGGACGGTCGCGTTGCTCGCCGCCGCCGGGTCGTGGACGATCGGGTTGCCGCGTGCGTCGAAGCCGGACAGGACGACCAGGTGGCCGGCGGTGCTGGAGATCGGGGCGCCGCCGAGCTGGCCTCGGGAGAAGCGGATCGAGACGATCAGCGGGATCCCTGCCCGGATCAGCGGCTCGGCCGCGCGCAGGCCGGTCAGCCGGGTCACGAACGCCTCGGGCAGGCGGGTGCCGGCGACCGCGGTGTTGAACGGCCAGTTGCCGGTGCCGCGGTAGCGGTGGTCGTAGGTCAGCCTGGCGACCTGGTTGACCCAGCGGTCGGCGTACGTCTTCCTCACCCAGGTGTACGACGCAGGAGCGGGCAGCCGGCCGTAGTAGCCGAGCACCATCGACAGCGAGGTCGGCGAGCACCAGGCCTCGCCTCCGCCGCCGTACTCGGGGTTCTGCCCGCGGTGGGTCATCTGGGAGTAGCCCGGGACGGACAGGCTGACCGGCGTGGTCGAGAGCGGTGCGGACGTCGGTGGAGCGGAGGCCGGTGCGGAGGCGACCGCGCCGACCGAGGTCAGCCGAGGGGTCTTGCCGCGCGGCGCCTTGGCCAGGCGCACCCGGACCTGCCACGAGCGCAGAGTGACCCCGCTGCGCGCCTGCACGGTGTCGGTCGCGACCTGGGCAACGGTGTCGGCCTGGGTCGCGCCGCTGCGACGCTTGATCCGGCCGTCCTTGCTCGCCCAGCGGCCGAGGCTCTTCCAGGTGCTGACCCGGCCGTTGCTGGCGGCGACGCGCACCTGGACGCGCAGCCAGGACTTCGCCGGGGTGCGCGCGTTCCACGACGGCACCAGCTCGGTGAAGCCGTGCCCCGGCGTCACCCAGGGCGAGGTCCAGGAGGCCACCTGATAGGAGTGCCCGCCGACCCGCGCGGTCCTGGGCGGGGCCGTGATCCGCAGCTTGCCCGCCTTGGCCTGGACGCCGGCGCGGGTCCCCCGGGCGAAGTCCGCATCGGTGGTGAAGCGGGTGTAGGTGTGCTGCGCGGTCTGGGCGACGAGCGTTGCCCGGTGCTCCGAGCGCGGACCCTGGTGGGCGGCGACGCCGAGCGGGACCACGAGGGCGAGCAGGGCGACCAGGCTGACCAGCACGCGGGGATGCGTCAGCGCGCGTCGTACGGCGGGCGGGTCCGCGGGCGGGTTCACCGGACGACCATAACCTCACCCGTCACAGGAGTGCACAGTTTTCACACCCTCCTGCTCGGTAGAGTGGCGCGGTGACCCTGAGGCTCCATGACAGCGCGACTGGCGAGGTCCGTGACTTCGTGCCCCTCGAGGAGGGCAAGGCCGGTGTGTACGTCTGTGGGCTGACCGTGCAGTCGGAGCCGCATGTGGGCCATGTCCGGTCCGGGGTCAACTTCGACGTGCTGCGGCGGTGGCTCACCGTCAGCGGCTACGAGGTCACCTTCATCCGCAACATCACCGACATCGACGACAAGATCCTGGTGAGGTCGGCCGAGCAGGGCCGAGCCTGGTACAACCTCGCCTACGCGATGAAGCGCGAGCTCGACCGGGCCTACGACCTGCTGCACGTGCTGCCGCCGACGTACGAGCCGGCCGCCACCGGCCACATCCCGGAGATGATCGAGCTGGTCGAGGCGCTGATCGAGCGTGGGCATGCCTACCCAGCCGCCGACGGCTCCGGCGACGTCTACTTCGACGTCCGCTCCTGGCCCGCCTACGGCGAGCTCTCGGGGCAGCGCGTCGACGACATGCAGAACGCCGAGGACGCCGATCCGCGCGGCAAGCGAGACCCTCGCGACTTCGCGCTGTGGAAGGGCTGGAAGGAGACCGAGCCGGCCACCGCATCCTGGCCGTCGCCATGGGGTCGCGGCCGTCCGGGCTGGCACATCGAGTGCTCCGCCATGGCGGGCAAGTACCTCGGCGCGGCGTTCGACATCCACGGCGGCGGCATCGACCTGAAGTTCCCGCACCACGAGAACGAGCAGGCCCAGTCGAGGGCGGCGGGGCACCCGTTCGCGTCGTACTGGATGCACAACGCCTGGATCACCACGGCCGGCGAGAAGATGAGCAAGTCGCTGGGCAACTCGCTGGTGGTGCCGAGCGTGCTGGAGCGGGTCCGCGGAGTCGAGCTGCGCTACTACATGGTGTCGGCCCACTACCGCTCGCACGTGGAGTTCTCCTTCGAGGCGCTGGACGAGGCCGCAGCGGCGTACCAGCGGGTGGAGCGGTTCCTGGAGCGCGCCGGCGGGGCCTCCGCCGACGGGACGCTCCCCGAGGCGTTCGCCGCCGCGATGGACGACGACCTGGGCACTCCGGCCGCTATGGCGGTGGTCCACGAGCACGTCCGCCAGGGCAACAGCGAGCTCGCCTCCGGTGCCGACGCCTCGGCCACCGCCTCCGCGGTGCGGGCCATGCTCGACGTGCTCGGACTCGATCCCGCCGATCCGCACTGGTCGGCCGAGGGCGACGGGCGCGCAGACGATCTGGAGCATGCGGTCGACGTGCTGGTGCGGAGCCTGCTCGACCGCCGGGCCGAGGCTCGCGCGGCCAAGGACTTCGCCGCCGCCGACGCCATCCGCGACCAGATCAAGGCGGCCGGCATCGAGGTGACCGTCACCCCCGACGGCCCCACCTGGAGCGTCTGATGGCCGGCAACTCCTCGCGCGAACGCTACTGCGATCTGCGGTGCTCCGACGTGCTCGGCTGGAGGCTGTGATGGCTGGCAACTCCTCGCGCAAGGGTGCGATCCGCAAGAGCTCCAAGGGCAATGCGCCCGCCGGCTCGGGCGGCCGGGTCCGCCGTGGCCTGGAGGGCAAGGGCCCCACGCCCAAGGCCAGCGACCGGCCCTACCACCGCGCCCACAAGGCCAAGAAGCGGGCGGAGAAGCAGGCCGCCACGAAGCCGAAGCGGCGGCCGCGGTCCGGTGACGCCGAGTGGGTCGCCGGCCGCAACGCGGTCGTCGAGGCGCTCCGTGCGCGGCTGCCGGTGAGCACGGTCTACGTCGCGGAGGGCGCCGAGCGCGACGGGCGGCTGCGTGAGGTCTTCGCCGTGGCCGCGGAGCGGGGTGTCTCGCTGCTGGAGGTCCCTCGGCTGGAGCTGGACCGGATGACCGGAGGTGCGGTCCACCAGGGACTGGCGGCTCGCGTCCCGGCGTACGAGTATGCCCACCCCGACGACCTGCTCGACCTCGCCGCCGAGCGTGGCGAGGACCCGCTGATCGTGATGCTCGACTCGGTGACCGACCCGCGCAACCTCGGCGCCGTGGTGCGCTCGGCCGCCGGGTTCGGCGCCCACGGCGTGGTCGTCCCCGAGCGACGCGCGGCCGGGATGACCGCCGCCGCCTGGAAGACCTCGGCCGGGGCCGCCGCCCGGGTGCCGGTGGCGCAGACGGTCAACCTGACCCGCCAGCTCAAGGCCTACCAGGAGGCCGGCTGCATGGTCGTCGGCCTGGCCGCCGACGGCGACGTCTCGCTGCCTGACCTGGAGCTCGCCGACGGCCCGCTGGTGGTCGTGGTCGGCAGCGAGGGCGACGGGCTCTCCCGGCTCGTCGCGGAGACCTGCGACCAGCTGGTCTCGATCCCGATGTCGTCGGACCTGGAGTCCCTCAACGCCGGCGTCGCGGCGTCGATCACGCTGTATGCCATCGCCCAGGTTCGTGCCGTGGGGGGCTCAGCCGCGGGGTGATGATGCGCAGGCTGTTGCTGGTGGGGGTGTGGGCGTTGCTCGCGCTGCCGCTCTGGCTGGTCGTCTTCCTGCACAGCGAGACCGAGACCGTCATCGCCAGTCACGACGCGGTCATCTCGCCGACGCTCGACCACCGGGTCCACCTGGAGATGGGCCCCTATCTGCCAGACCTGCGGATGAGGGCGCCGTATCCCGTCGGCGTGGAGATCGTCCTGGGCAAGACCGACGCGGCGTCGACGGAGGACCTGGTCGAGCGCTACGCGCTGCTGGCCTCCCGGCCGGACATCGAGATCCACCAGATAGAGCAGGACATCCGGCGGCTCGCGCTGTCGTCGGGACTACGCGCCGGGGCGATCGCCCTGCTTCCGTTCGCGCTCTGGATCTTGCTCGGTGGCCGCCGCCGCGAGCTGCTCAGGGCGGTACGGCACCCGACGGCCCGTGGCGTGGCGATCGTCGGCGGGGTGGGGGCCCTGCTGCTGCTCGTCGGCCTGCAGCCGTGGCACCAGCCGCCGACCGCCGTACGCCCGGCGAAGTGGATCCCGCTGGCTGACGCCGTCCCCGGGGTCCGCGTGCCCTCCGAGCTGGCCGGCATCGAGGTGCAGGCCGGCCTGATCACCGACAACACCCGCCGCTTCGTGGTGAGCGCCCTGGCCAGCTACCAGCGCTCGAAGGCCTTCTACGACCTCCTGGCCGACGCTGCCCCAGGTCTGCGCGACTCGCTGCGCCAGCCCGAGGAGGGGGAGACCGTCGCCGTGCTGGTCAGCGACCGGCACGACAACATCGGGATGGATCCGGTCGTTCGCGCCGTGGCTGCCGAGGCCGGTGCCACGGTGGCGATCGACGCCGGCGACGACACCTCGACCGGCCAGCCCTGGGAGTCCTTCAGCCTGGACTCGCTCGACCGGGCGTTCCACGACTACGACGGCCGGTTGGCGGTGGCCGGCAACCACGACCACGGCTCCTTCGTCAGCCAGTACCTCGCCGACCTCGGCTGGACCCACCTGGACGGCGAGCCCGTGATCGGGCCCGGCGACGTCCGCTTCTTCGGCGTCGACGACCCGCGCTCCAGCGGCCTGGGCTCGTGGCGCGACGAGAAGGGACTGACCTTCGCGGAGATGGAGGAGCGGGTGGCCGACGCGGTGTGCGAGCTGGACGAGGAGGACGAGCGGGTGGCGACGCTGGTGGTCCACGACGCCAACCTCGGCCGGACGGCGCTGTCGCGCGGATGCGTCGACCTGGTCGTGGCCGGCCATCTCCACGTCCAGGTCGGACCCGACCGCGTCGTCGGGGAGAACGGCAAGGTCGGCTACACCTACACCAACGGCACCACCGGCGGTGCGGCGTACGCCGTGGCGATCGGCAGCAAGCTGCGCCGTGAGGCGGAGTTCACCTTCCTCACCTACCGCGACGGCCGGCCGGTCGGGGTCCAGCCGGTGCGGATCTCGCCCACGGGGGTGTTCACCGTCGATCCGTACCTCACTCTGGACTTCGGCCAGGACGACCAGACCGACCAGGGCGACCAGACCGACCAGGGCGACCAGACCGACCAGGGCGACCAGACCGAGTAGACCGACCAGACCGAGTAGTCCGAGTGATCTGAGAGACTTCGGCCATGCGCGTCACCGCGAAGTCCGACTACGCCCTGCGGGCCCTCATCGAGATCGCCCGCCGCGACGACGGCGCGCCGGTGAGCGCGGAGGAGCTGGGTCGGCTCCAGGACATCCCGCACGGCTTCCTGCAGGCGATCCTCGCCGACCTGCGCCGCGCCGGCGTGGTGGTTGCCCAGCGCGGGCAGTCGGGCGGCTGGCGGCTGGGCCGCGACGCCGCCTCGGTGAGCGTCGCCGACGTGATCCGCGCGGTGGACGGCGCATACCCGCCAAGGCTCCCTGGCGGCCTATTCCAACCATCACGCCGGCGTGGCGCTGACCGCGAGCCACGGCGACCCCGCGCGCCTGCTGGCGCTC
>CAZTHV010000028.1:324-1424 GCA_964613165.1 uncultured Marmoricola sp. | reverse complement strand
GCGGTCACCTACAACGAGCGCGCCAACGTCCTGCAGCACGTCTGGATCGCCGGGCGCCAGGCCCTCCGCGAGGTCTTCGAGAACGTCAGCGTCGGCCAGCTCGCCGCCGGCTCCCTGCCCGACGCCGTCACCGCCCGCACCGCCGACGAGGAGGCCTGGCTCCCTCACTGAGCCTGCTCCTCGCTCGTGGGGTCTCGTGGGTCCTCTTTCGCCGTCAACCACGAGTTTGTGTCGGTACCCCTCTTTAGTGTGGTCATATGTCGATCACCACACCGTCCGCCGTTCCGCGGCACCCGGCGCTGCGGCTGGTCAAGGCGCTCGACCGCGACTGCGACGATGCCGTCGATGCCAACGCGTGGTCGCTCTCCGATGCCGAGCTCGGTGAGGCGCTGCTGGGCCTGACCCGGGTGCTCTCCCGAGTCACGGAGCTCCAGTCTCGGCTGCTCGCCGGGGCGGACCGGCGCGACCTCGGCGACGTCAGCGGTCATCACGACGCCGCGGCGTGGTTCGCGGTCGCCACCCGGACCACGCGTCCGGTCGCGAAGGGCATGGTCCGGCTGGCGCGGGCCCTGGACGACGGTGGGCACGAGGCGACCCGGGCCGCCCTGGCCGCGGGGCGAGTGCTGCCCGAGCAGGCCCGCGTGATCGTCGATGCCGTGGATGCCCTGCCCGCCGACCTCGATGCGGGGCTCGCGGCGACCGCCGAGCTCCACCTGATCGCGCTGGCCGCCGAGCACGACGCGAAGGAGCTACGGGTCCTGGGGCGCCGGATCCTCGAGGTCGTCGACCCCGAGACGGCCGATGAGCACGAGCGGCGGTTGCTGGAGGCCGAGGAACGGCGCGCGGCGGCCAAGGCCAGCTTCTCGATCCGGGCTGACGGGCACGGGATGATGCACGGCCGATTCGCCGTCCCCGAGCTCGCCGGAGCCATCCTCAAGAAGCACCTCGACGCCCTCGCCGCACCCAAGCACCGCGCCGGCAGGCCCGAGAGCCCACGGCCCGGGGACGGGGCTGCCAGGGTGGTCACTCGGCCCCTTCGCCTGGGTGAGGCGTTCTGCGAATACATCGTCGGCAGGCCGGTGACCTCGGACGGGATGCCC
>CAZTHV010000028.1:0-314 GCA_964613165.1 uncultured Marmoricola sp. | reverse complement strand
GTCCCCGCCACGATCGTGGTCACCATGAGCCAGGAGACTCTGACCGGGCAGCTGCACCAGGCCGGGCTGCTCGACACCGGAGAGCGCATCACCGCGTCCGCTGCCCGGATGCTGGCGTGCCAGGCCGGGATCATCCCCGCCATCCTCGACACCGCCTCACAACCTCTGGACCTGGGGCGCAAGACCCGGTTCCACACCGAGACCCAACGCATCGCCATCGCCCTCCGCGACAAGGGCTGCGCCACCGAGCACTGTGATTGGCCGCCAGGGATGTGCCACGGCTCCACGGGGTGCGGTGATGGACGTGGCACATC
>CAZTHV010000027.1:8319-17813 GCA_964613165.1 uncultured Marmoricola sp. | reverse complement strand
CAGGTCACCCCGGACAACGTGGTGGCCTTCCATCCGCAGTACTTCGACCGAGGCATCGACAACGGCAGCGCGCGGTACAACTACTACGCCTGGAACCGCGACAGCAGGTCGATCGCCGCCTCACAGATCGGCGTGGACACCCGTGACCAGCCCAAGCCGGAGGAGCCGATCGATCTGGACCCGCAGATCAGGCCGGTGCCGCCCGTGGGTGGGGTGATGGTCTTCTCGGGTGCTCAGCTGCACTCCTCGGTGCCGAACAGCTCGGGCCGGACCCGGATCAGCGTCGACTTCCGCGTCGTCCACCGGTCCGACGTCGAGGCCGGCCGCGGGGCTCCCAACGTCGACTCCCACTGCACCGGGACCACGATGCGCGACTATCTGCGGGTTGCCGATCTCGAGCGCCTGCCCGCCGAGGTGGTCGCGCCCTACGACGCGGGGGTTCCCGAGGAGCTGCTCCGCTACGCGATCTACCAGAGCTGATCGACACCGAGGAGGGGCCCGGCCGATGCGTGTTCTCGTCGCGGGAGACCGCGGATACATCGGGGCCGTGCTGGTCCCCATGCTCGTCGGGGCCGGTCATGACGTCGTCGGTCTCGACGCCGGGTGGTACGACGGGTGCGACTTCGGTCCGCAGACGGCGGGCTACGAGTCGCGCACGGGCGACATCCGCGACCAGACGCCCGCGGACCTCGCCGGGTTCGACGCGGTGGTCAACCTCGCGGCGATCTCCAACGACCCGGTCGGCCATCTCAATCCGGAGACGACCTACGCGGTCAACGCCTACGGCGCCGCCCACTTGGCGCGGGTCGCGCGCGACGGGGGCGTCATGCGCTACGTCTTCTCCTCCTCCTGCAGCCTGTACGGCGCGGCCGGCGGTGGCGCGGTCGCCGAGGACGCCGGGCTCAATCCGGTGACGCCGTACGGCGTGAGCAAGGTGATGGCCGAGGAGCTGATCGCCAAGTTCGCCGACGACCGCTTCAGCCCGACGTACCTGCGCAATGCCACCGCCTACGGCTCGAGTCCACGGCTGCGCGCGGACATCGTGGTCAACAACCTCACCGGCGCCGCGCTCACCCGCGGGGAGGTGCGACTGCAGAGCGACGGCTCGCCGTGGCGCCCGCTGGTCCACGCCGAGGACATCTCGCGGGGGTTCCTCGCCGTGCTGTCGGCCGACCGTGAGGTGGTCCACGACCAGGCGTTCAACGTCGGGCGGGACGAGGACGTCGTCCAGATCCGCACCATCGCGACGGCGGTCTCGGAGCGGACCGGCGCTCCGGTCACCTTCGCCGAGGGCGCCTCGCCCGACAAGCGCGACTATCAGGTCGACTTCGGCAAGATCACTCGCCTGCTGCCCTCGTTCCGGCCGGTCTGGACCGTGCCCGCGGGCATCGACCAGCTCGTCGCCGACATGGGCCGCCACGGCCTCACCGCCGAGGAGTTCGAGCACACCTTCGTGCGACTCGAGCAGATCAACCGGCTCAAGGCCGCCGGCCGCCTGGACGAGCACCTGCGCCGCGTCGGCGGCCGCCCGGCGGCGGGATGACCGCGGCCGCGCGGTCGGGAGCAGATTCGGTGAGCGCTCCCCGCGTCGCCGTCGTCGTCGTGACCTACAACAGTGCCGAGGTGCTCCCGTGGTGCCTGGAGTCCTTGCGCGACGGCGGCGCTGCCGGGGTCGAGCTGACCGACGTCGTGGTGGTCGACAACGCCTCGGCCGACTCGTCCACCGACATCGCCAAGGCCGCCGACGGGCTGCCGATCTCGGTCGTCCAGATGACCGAGAACGCCGGCTATGCGGCGGGATTCAACGCCGGCGTCACTGCGTTGCGGAACCGGCCGCCCGAGGCGGTCATGCTGCTCAACCCGGACTGTCGTCTCCGGCCCGGCACGCTCCACGCGCTCGCCGGCGCGCTGCTGGCGCCACGTCGCGGCATCGTCGCTCCGCGCCTGGTCAACCCGGACGGGACCCTGCAGCCCACGCTGCGACGCCATCCCACCGTGGTGGGTGCCTTGACCGAGGCGATCCTGGGTGGCCGGGTGGCCGACCGGATCGGGGTCGGTGAGCTGATCTTCGCCGAGGCGCCGCACCGGCGTCCCGGACCGGCGAGCTGGGTGACCGGGGCGGCGCTGTTGATGGGCTGGGACCTCCTGGAGGCGAACGGGCCCTGGGACGAGCGCTTCCTGCTATACAGCGAGGAGACCGAGTACATGCTGCGCTCGGCCGATCAGGGCTGGTCCACGTGGTACGAGCCGGCCGCGGTGGTCGAGCACGTGGGAGGCGAGTCCGACACCAGACCGAGTCTGGCGGCACTGCTCACCGTCAACAAGGTCCGGCTGTTCCGGAGCCGGCATGGCAACGGCTCCGGACACGCGTACCACGCCTGCGTGCTTCTCGGCATGCTGCTCCGAGCGGCCCTGGGCCAGCGGACCGCCCGCGCCTCGGCGGCGGCGCTGCTGCTCCCGTCCCGGAGGGTCGCCTCGCTGGCGGAGCTGAGCTGAGCCGGCGGGCTCGTAGCTCAGGCGCCTTGCGTCTTGGTGTCGATGAACGCCGCGAGAGTGCCGACCGTGTCGAAGACGTCGCCGGTGAAGTCCTCGTCGTCGATGACGATGCCGAACCGCTCCTCGAGAGCGACCGCCAGCTCCACCACCGCCAGGGAGTCGAGCTCGGGCAGTTCGCCGAGCAGCGGCGTCTCGGCGACGATCGAGTCTGCTCGCTCCTCGATCGCCAGCACGTGCACCAGGACGTCGACGACGTCCCGGATCGGCGCCTGCGTTGGTGCTTCCACGTGTGCCTCCTCCATCGGTACCTGACTCAGACCAGGATCTCGGCCGGCTCGGGGTGGCCGAGGAACCTCGTCGGGCTCGCCGTCAACCCGTAGGCGCCGGCCTGGAACAGCACCACCAGGTCACCCGGCTCCGCACGGGGCAGCTCGACGTCGTCGCCGAGCACATCCAGTGGCGTGCAGAGACAGCCGACGACGCTCACCCGCTCCCGCGACGTCTCCGTGGTGCGGTCTCCGACGGTGACCGGGTAGTTGCGCCGGATCACCTGCCCGAAGTTCCCCGACGCCGCCAGCTGGTGATGCAGGCCTCCGTCGACGACGATGAAGGTGCGCCCGCGAGAGACCTTGCGGTCGACCACCCGGGTCACGTACACCCCCGCCTCGCCGACCAGGTAGCGACCGAGCTCGATCACCACGCTGGCTCGCGGATGGGCCGGGCGGATCTCCTCGTCCACGAGGCTCCGCAGGCTCTCCCCGACGGCATCCAGGTCGAGAGGCTGGTCGCGGTCGAAGTACGGGACTCCGAAGCCACCGCCGAGATTGAGATAGGTGATCTCGTCGGGACACTTGACGGCCAGGTCGAGGAGGAGCTGGACGGTCTTGCGCTGCGCGTCGAGCAGGATCTCGGTCTGCAGGTTCTGTGATCCGGCGAAGACGTGGAAGCCCTCGAGGGCCATGTCATGGCCCGCCAGCTCGTCGAGCAGCGCCGGCGCCTGCTCGACGTCGATCCCGAACTGCTGTGGCCCGCCACCCATGCGCATTCCGGAGCCCCTGACCGTGAAGTCGGGGTTGATCCGAAGGGCCACCCGCGGCCGGATCCCGAGGAGCTCGCCCATCGCGGCCACGCGCCGGGCCTCTCCGACGGATTCGAGCTCGAGGAGCACGCCGGCGGCGACTGCCCGTCGGAGCGACGCATCGGTCTTGCCGGGGCCGGCGAAGCTGACCCGTGAGGGCGAGGCACCGGCGTCGAGCGCGATCTGCATCTCGCCCGCGGACGCCACATCGAGCCAGTCGACCGACCCGGCGACGTGCTGGACGAGGGCCGGCATCGGGTTCGCCTTGACGGCGTACCCGAGATCGACGGCCGGGCCGAGCGCTCCACGCACCGTGGTGATCCTCCGCGTCACGAGCCCGCGGTCGTAGGCGAAGAACGGCGTCGATCCGACCTGCTCGACGAGCCGGCCCAGAGGCACTCCTCCGACGCACAGCCGGCCGCCCTGGTCGAAAGGAGCCAGGTGCTCCTCGATCCTCATGTCACGACCTCCTTGCGCAGCAGGACGCGGTCGAACTTGCCGTTGGGGGATCGCGGCAGCTCTTCCAGGACCCGGATCTCGGACGGCACCATGAAGAGCGGCAGCCGCGCGCGGAGCCGACGACCGAGCGCAAGGACGTCCAGGCCGGCACCGGCGGGACTCGTCACGACCAGGACGATCCGTTCGCCCAGAGCCTCGTCCGCCACCCCGAGGGCGACGGCGTCGCGGACCATGCCCGTGGCGTACGCCGCCTCCTCGATCTCCGTCGGGCTCACCCGGTATCCCGAGGTCTTGATCATGTCGTCGGAGCGGCCGACGAAGTAGAGGAACCCCTCCTCGTCCGCGACGACGGTGTCCCCGGACCAGACCGCGATCTCCGGTGCTCGCCACGACGGCGCCGGACGCGGGTAGGGGCGGAAGCGGTGACTGGTCCGCTCGGGATCGTTCCAGTAGCCGAGCGCCACCAGAGGTCCGCGATGGACCAGCTCGCCCTCCTCTCCGGGCCGACACCGTGATCCGTCGGGCCGCAGCACCAGCACCTCGGCATTGGGGATCGCCTTGCCGATGGATCCCGGCCGGCGGTCCACCTCGGCCGGGTCGAGGTAGGTCGAGCGGAACGCCTCGGTGAGTCCGTACATCAGGTACGGCCGGGCGGTGGGGAAGATCTCGCGCAGCCGGGCCAGCGTGCTCGCCGGCATCCGCCCGCCGGTGTTGGCGAAGTAGCGCAGACTGCTGGTCGCCGTCGCCGGCCAGGACTCGTCGGCCAGCTGGATCCACAAGGGGGGAACGCAGGTCAGGCCGGTCACCTGATGCCTGGCGCAGAGCCGGACCACGTCACGAGGCAGGAGGTAGTTGAGCAGAACGACGTGCGCTCCGCTCGCGAAGGCCGTGGTGAGCTGGCTGAGGCCGGCATCGAAGCTCAGCGGCAGGGCGGCGAGGATGACGTCGCCGGGACGGTTGCCGAGGTAGCCGCTGACGGACTCCGCGCCCACCATCAGGTTGCGGTGGCTGAGGACGACGCCCTTCGGGCGACCGGTGCTGCCGGAGGTGTAGAGGATCGCGGCGAGATCGAGATCGACGCCGCAAGGATCCGGGGGGATCGCGGGGACGGCGTTCGACACCAGGTCGCGATAGCTGTGCCGTCTGACCCGGTCGAGAGCCGCAGCGTCCGGGTCGGCATCGTCCGTGCCGTCGACCAGGACGACGTCGCGGAGCTCCTCGAAGTCCGCGACGTGGCTCCGGAGCTGCGCCCACCGTCGCCGGGTCGTGACCAGGACGCGGACGTCGCAGTCGTCGAGCACGTAGCAGACCTGCTCCGGCTTGAGCACCGGGTTCACCGGTACGAAGACACCGCCGGCCACGGAGGTCGCGAAGATCGCCACGACGGTCTCGACCCGCTTGTCGAGAAGGACTCCGACACGAGACCCACGCTCGAGGCCGATCCCGTGCAGCCCGGCCGCGAGCCCGCGGCATGCGGCGTACAGGTGGGCGTAGTCGATCGTCTCGTCGCGGTAGGTCACCGCCGGTGCATCGCCTCGTAGATCGGCCTGTTCCCGAAGCAGGTCGTGCACCTGGATCCTCATCGCCGCCCCGTCCGCAGCAGCATCGTCACCACGCCACACATGTCAGCTCGCTGTACAGATCGTCGATCGCCTCCGCGTCGACCCTGGCGCTGCGGAACATCTTCGGCCTCGGTGTCCTGAGGTGGACCGTCATCGACGGCCGGCGCCCGATGACCCGGAGCTCTCCGAGGATGCAGAGCACGCCGTGTCGCAGCATGAGGTAGCGGGACAGCTCCGTGATCGAGTCGGCGAACAGCTCCTGGTCACTCACATGGAGGATCGAGGCGAACGCCGGCACCCCCTTGCGCCGGTCGCGGCGGAACATGACGTAGCAGTCCCGGCCGTTCCGGCGCAGCAGCAGATGCCGGGCCGCCGCGGCGTGCCGATGATCCTCGAAGATCGCCTTGTCCGATCCGGTGAGCCCGGCTCCGATCGTGTCCGGATCGTCGATCACCCGGGTGCGGCGGGGCCAGGGAAGCGGTCGTGCCGGGATCAGAACCGTGTCGGTGTCCAGCGATCTGAATCGCAACCGCCGGTTCAGTGGAACCACGGCGCCGCTGGGAGAGAGATCGGTGAAGCTGTATCCGGGCTGGGCGAGCAGGGCGCGGAGCATCCGGATCCCCTGGCTTCGGTAGGGCTCCAGCACGCACCATGCCCCCAGGTTGCAGAAGTCCTCCGGTTCGCCGTCGACCGATCGCCGGGAGTAGAACGCCAGGTGGACGCCGACCAGCTCCTCGCCGCGGACCAGCCGGTACCCGTGATTCGGGGAGTCCACGACCCACGGTGGCACGATCGAGGCGGCCCACTCCGCCGAGCTCAGGCGGGGGTTCAGATTCCGGCTGAGGAACGCTCCGACGAGCGCCAGGTCGCCCCGCTCGATCGGCAGGAGCGTGATCGGCTCGTCGGACATGCGGTCACGATAGGAAGCCGGGCCACCGCCCCTGGCGGTTCCCTCCTGGCCTACCCAATCATGGGGAGACCCGTCGCCGCGAGGAGATCCGTGCGACGCGGGGGAGCGCCTGCTCAGACGACAGCGTGGACGTCGACCGGCTCATCCGTCACGTCGGCGCGCACGATCCGCAGGAGCGCGCCGCAGCTGCCGGCCAGCAGGAAGGACAGCGACGTGACGGTGGCGAAGGCCGCGAAGTCGAACGTCGCGCAGGTGGGGATGACAGCGGCGAGGGATGCCGTGAGAGACAGCGCGAGATCCCGATCGGTGGATGCGGTGGTCAGCGTCGCGGCGAACGTGCGGCACAGCCACCGGACGCGGAGCGCGGCATAGATGGCGGCGGCGAATATGCCGACGAAGGCCGCGAGTCCGATCACGCCACTGTCGACCATGGTCAGCAGGTACTGGTTGTCGAAGATCTCGTGCTTGGGCGCGTACCAGGTGCCGATCCCGCGGCCGAGCAGGGGGTGCTGGGAGATCAGCTGCCTGGCGGTCGCGTAGTCGTGGGTCCGCCACCTCACGCTGTCGTCATTGCCCGCGTGGACGAACAGGTGGAGGAACGCACCGAGAAGTCCCGGCGAGATCAGCTTGATGAACACGAGGAAGCCCAGCCCGGTGAGGATCATCCACACCCGTCGCCGTCCCGTCCAGCCGCTGAACAGGACGATCGCCACGCTCGCCGCCGCGAGGATCGCGGACCGGGACACCGAGAACATCAGGCCGGCCGCGAGCAGGCCCACACACCCCCACCAGAAGGCCGAGCGCCGTCCTCTCCCGGCGCCGATGAAGGCGAGGTGGAGCGCCAGCGGCAGCACCATGGCGCAGAACACTCCGAACTCGATCGGGTGCGCGGTCGTGCCGGCGACACGCCGGAGACCGGCCCTCGCCAGCACCAGCGGGTCGGTCGCGGTGAAGCGCATGCCGGGCAGCCTGAGATAGGGCGTCAGGTCGAAGCCGGCGAGGAACTGCAGGATGCCGACGATGGCGACACCGGTGCCGCACACCACCACTGCTCGGAGCAGGAAGTAGAGGCGGCCACGACTGCGGACGCCATCGCACACCGCCAGCGCCACGAAGATCAGCGCGAACACGGTCACCATGGCGTGGTCGCCACTCGCGCGCTCGTCGGCCGGCAGGTACCGGAAGCTCGAGGAGCCGTAGGACGCCAGCAGCACCACGGCGTAGGCGAACAGCATCGTCCGGACCGGGTTGCGGCCCTTGGCCGCCCCGAGCGTGGTCGTCATCTGGGTGGCGAACCACAACGCCCCCAGCGCGAGTGCGACGACCGACGCGGCCGAGAGCGACAGCGGCAGCCCGTTGAGGACGAGTCTCGACGGCAGCAGGAACTGGAGTGCGACGAACATCGCCACGAACGTGGTCGCGTCCGCCGAGCGAGGCGGCGAGGCGTATCCGGGCGGGAGCTCCACGCGACGCCGATCCACGAGGGTCATCGCGCCTGCCTCGCCGCCTCGCCGGCCGGCCGGCTGGCTGGCTCGATGCGGCGCACCATCGTCGAGACCTGCTCCGGCTGAGTGGCGCCATCGTGGGTGACCCGTCGTCGCCGCCGGTAGGTCATCAGGCTCTCGAAGCCGTAGACGGCGGCGAGGCTCGCGAGACCGGCGAGAGCAGTGGCGGCAGCCGCCGCCCGCAGAGGATTGCCGGTGAGCAGCTGACCGGGGGTGGTGGGGACCACCGTCTGGATGCCGATGTGGGTGGAGTCCGGGGCCTTGAGCTGGGTCTGGCGCTGGGCGAGGACGGCGGCGACCATGGCGACGACCCGGTCGGTGACGTCCTCTGCGGCGTCGGGGCTGGCAGCGATCCCCTGGACGAAGATGAACGGCCCGGACTCGAGCAGCTCCGGGTTGCTACTGCCGTTGGTGACCTGATAGCTGGGCGTTCCGCCCGGCGTCATGCCGAGGACGGCGGCTGTCTCCAGACTGCTCATCTGCTGGATGACGATCGCCGCGGTCAGGCTGAGGCTGTGATCGAAGCTCAGCAGCGGGTTGGTGAGCGAGGTCGGGTTGGAGGTCTCGGTGCCACCGGTCAGCGGCGTGGTCAGCACCAGGACCGAGTTCGACTGGTACTCGTGAGGAACGGCCGAGTACGCCATCACGGCCAGACCGAGCGTCGCGAGGCACGCGGGCACGGTGATGTACCAGCGCCGGAGGAGAACCACTACGGTCCGCCAGAAGTCCATCGGTGCCCACCACCTCAGCAGTCGCGTTGGAAGAGCAGTGCCTTGATGCTCGCCAGCCACTGGTAGGGGATCTGGCGGAGCCAGTACCGGCCCGGCAGCGGGCTGGTCTTGACGTAGACCCGGCCCGGGAAGCAGCGCTCGACCCGCAGCTGCGCGCGCCAGGCGTGGTCCGGGGTGGTCACGATGATGACCGAGTGCCAGTGCGACGCGGCACCCCGTTCGCCGATGTAGCGGGCCTCGCCCCTGGTCGTGGGAGGGTCGGCGCGGAAGCACTCGATCCTGGTGCCCCGAATCGGTGGGAGACAGGTGTCGGAGCGGGCATCCTGCGCGATCGTCGACTGGATCACGAGCGGCGCGCGGTGCTCCTCGCCGAGAGCGATGGTCACGGCATCCCGGTTGCCGGGGCCACCCAGCTCGACGATCGCGTCGGCGTGATCCGGCAGCGGGGCCAGGCTCGGCCAGATGAACAGCCGGGCCGTCGTACCGGCGAGGACGAGGAACAGCACCAGCACGACCAGGGCGACCCGGTGCCGCGGTGCAGCGATCACGGCTTCCCCGACCCGATGGTCAGCGACACCGAGGCGGTCGGCTCCGCGTCCTCTCCCGCGTGGTCCGGATCTGGAGTCGTGGCTCCAGTCGACTGCCAGTCGGGCAGTCGCTCGGCACGAGCCCCTGCCACGAGCAGGCTCCACAGCCGGACGGCAGATGCGCCGATGGGAGCGCCCCACCTCCGCGCCGGGAGCCGGTACCGGA
>CAZTHV010000027.1:0-8309 GCA_964613165.1 uncultured Marmoricola sp. | reverse complement strand
ACCGGAGGTTGGCGATACCCATGCTGAGCGCGAAGCCGAAGACGAACGCGATCAGGCCGAGTCTCATCGCCCGGGCCCGGTCGACGGTCGGCGAGGTCGGCGGCACGACATCGACCAGGCTGACGTAGGTCTTCTCCGGGGCATTGAGCGCGCTCTGCCAGTCCCGCAGCTTGTCCCGCATGAGCCTCTGGGCCTCCAGAACGATCCTCTCCGCCTCGCTGGATGAGGTGCTCCGGCCCACCACGTAGAGGAAGGGTCCGTTCAAGCCGAGCAGGTTCGGGTTGGTCCGGCCGTCGTCGACGACCAGCCGGGTCCGGCCGCGAGCCCCGAGATCGGCGGCGACGCTCTTGGTGTTCATCGCCTCGATGAGGATGGCCGACGTCGTCTTCAGGCTGTCGTTGAAGTTCAGCATCGGATTGGTCAGCTGGGCCGGGCTGGCCGGATCCTGCGATTCGGTGCCACCGAACTCGGTGGTGGTCAGCACCATGGTGGCGTTGGACACGTAGCGCACCGGGGTGAGGAGGTACGCCGTCGCGCCCAAGAGCACGGCGACCAGGACCACTGGGACGATCACCCGCTTGCGCCGTACCAGCTCGATGATCGTGGTCCACCACTCCATGCGCCCGCCGTCCCCGTGTCGAGATCCTTGCCAGGAGTCTCCGGCTGGGGTCATTGGGGCTGCGGTCTTCTCCCACGCGGTCCCCTATTCAGGGGAGGCGATCCGCCATCGAGGGGGTGAGGAGACGGCCGCGTCCTAGCGTGCTGGTGGCCACGCTCGTGGCTGCGGACTGGGTGGACGACGACCGGAGGGAACGACCGATGACGACTGCTGGCGTCGTGGCGCCGGAGGTGCTGGGCCTGAAGGTCGGGGATCTCGTGGAGGTGCGCAGTGCCGAGGAGATCCGGGCGACCCTCGACGAGCGTGGTGAGCTGGCGGGGCTGCCGTTCATGCCCGAGATGCTCGCCTTCTGCGGGCAGCGAATGACTGTCCACAAGGTCGCTCACAAGGTCTGCGACACGATCGGCAGATTGGGGCAGCGCCGGATGAGTGACGCCGTGCATCTCACGGGTGCGCGATGCGACGGGTCCGCTCACGGGGGATGTGAGACGGCGTGCTCGCTGTACTGGAAGGAGCAGTGGCTCAAGCGCGTTGAGCCCGACGATCCGATCGGCCCCACCGCCGACGCCGGCCACCGCGTCCTCCTGCCATTGCTGGAGGCGAGGACCTGTGCGCCCTCCTCCGGGAGCGGCGAGATTCGCTACTCGTGCCAGGCCACGGAGATGCACCGGGCGGCGCCGACCGTCCTGCCGCTGAAGGACGTCAGGCAGTACCGCCAGGACGTCTCCTCCGGCAACGCCAGCGTGCTCGCCGTCCTGTCCGCCTTCCTGGTCGCCGTGTTCAACCGCTACCAGGACCTCAGCCGGAAGGTGCTGCCCCGGGCTCTGCGCATCCACGACGGGCTGCACTGGCGGTTCCTGCATGGACAGGTGCTCAGTGGCCGTACGCCGACGCAGCATCTCGATCTCCAGCCGGGCGAGCTGGTCCGGATCAAGTCGCGCGAGGAGATCATGGCGACGCTCGACACCGGCCTGCTGAATCGCGGCATGGGGTTCGACGCGGAGATGTCCCGGTTCTGCGGGCGGACCGCACGCGTGAAGGCGCGGGCGCACCGCTGCATCGACGAGCGCACCGGGCGGATGCTGACCATGAAGAACCCGTGCATCATCCTCGAGGACATCGTCTGTGAGGGGGTGTTCAACGCCAACTGCCCGCGCGAGTTCGTGTGCTGGTGGCGTGAGATCTGGCTGGAGCGGGTGGAGCAGGGTCCCCTTCGTGAATGAGCAGCAGCCAGGCCCGGCCTCCGCGGCCGACGTCACCGACGCCCCGCCCTCCGCCGGCTCGCCCGGCGGACGCGCCACGGAGATCGGACGCAGCGCCGGACGCGGATTGGGCTGGACGCTCGCCGGCAACGCCGTCTTCAAGATCGGCTCCTTCGCGATCAGCCTGGTGATGGTCCGCCTCCTCGCCCCGCACGACTTCGGGCTCTACGCGGTGGCGCTGGCGGCCAACGCCTTCGTCATCCACGTGAACGACATGGGCATGATCGCCGCCACCGTGCAATGGCGGGGAGAGGTGAAGGAGATGGCGGCCACCGCCATGACCATGGCGGTCGGCTTCAGCCTCGGCTGGTACGCGCTGTTCTGGGTGGCCGCTCCGTTCATCGCCGAGGTGGCCGGCAGCCCGCAGGCGGTGCCGCTGGTGCGTCTGCTCACGTTGACCATCGTCCTCGACGGGATCACGGCCGTCTCCGTCGGAGTCCTTCAGCGGCGGTTCCGGCAGGACGCGCTGATGAAGGCGATCGCGATCGGCTTCGCCTTCAGCGCGGTCGTCAGCGTGACGCTCGCCGCCAATGGTGCCGGCGCCTACAGCTTCGTCCTCGGCACGCTGACGCAGTCGGTGGTGGTCGGGGTCCTCGTCCTACGGATCGCCCGGATGCCGGTCCGTCTCGGGTTCGACCGGGTGGTCGCCCGCCGGCTCCTCGTCTTCGGGGCTCCGCTGGCGGCCGGCCTGGGCGTCGAGTCGCTGCTGCTCTACTCGGACTCGGTGATCGTCGGGCATGTGCTCGGCACGGTGTCCCTCGGCTTCTACCTGCTGGCCTTCAACATCGCGAGCTGGGTGCCGGGAGTGGTCGGCACGGCCGTCAGGTACGTCTCGATCCCGGCGTTCTCCCGGCTCGCCGAGGAGAGGACCGAGACCTTCGCCCTCGGCGTGTATCGCACGCTGCCGCTCACGGTCGCGGTCGTCGCCCCGATCGCGGCGGGGTTCGCCGCCCTGTCGCCCGCGCTGATCCACGTCCTGTACGGCTCCCACTGGGTGCCGTCCGCAGATGCTCTCCGCTTCCTGGCCTTCGTCATGGTGGCCCGTATGTTCACCGCGCTGGTGTTCGACATTCAGACCGGCCTGGGCAACACCCGGGTGCCCCTGTGGCTGAATCTCATCTGGCTCGTCACCCTGATCCCGGCGCTGTGGGTGGGGGCCAACGCCGGCGGCATGCAAGGCGCTGCTGCCGGGCACGCGGTGGTGGCTCTTGTGGTGGCCATCCCGGTCGCCGGCTGGATGCTGCACCGCTCCGGGGTCGACATGCGGCCGGTCCTGCGCAAGGTGGTGCGCCCGGTCGTCGCGGCGGTGGCCGCGGGGCTGGTGATGGCCGCTCTCTCGATGCCGTTCGACGTGCCCATCGCTCAGCTGGTCGTCGCCGGCGGGCTCGGTGGGGCCGTCTATCTGCTGCTCGCGGTCCCGGCGAGGGGCTGGGCAGCGGCGTGGGCATGGGCGGGCTCGGCCGTGCTCGCTCGCCGAGGAGCCAGCGCATGAGAGTGCCTGTGCAGAGGCCGTTGGCCTCGATCGCCCTCCCGGTCCGCAACGGCGCCGACACGCTGGCGCCGGTGGTGGAGTCCGTGCTGGGACAGAGCCATTCCGACCTCGAGCTGATCATCAGCGACAACGCGTCGACGGACGGGACCGAGGAGGTCTGCCGGCACTTCGCGCGAGTCGACGACCGGGTCGTCTATCGGCGGCACCCGACGGACATCGGCCTGCTGAACAACTTCCGGAGCGCGGCCGAGATCTCGAGGGGCGGATACGTGCGGTGGCTCGGCGACGACGACACGCTGGAGCCCGACTACCTCGCCCAGGTCCTCCAGGTCTTCGCCGAGGACGAGCGCCGGGTCCTGGTGACCACCCAGATCGGCTACACCGATGCTGCCGGGAACGAGACCCTGCACGCCGGCTACGACCCGGTCCTCCTCGCCTCGGAGGATCCGGTCGTGCGGCTCGCGGAGCTGCTCCGCCTGCTGACCGGTGGCTTCGGGCTGCTCGACCCGCTCTACGCGGCGATGCGGCGTGACCTCGCCGTCCTGCCACGACGGAGCATGCTGCGCGAGGACGAGGTCTTCGCCGCCCGCCTCGCGCTCGCCGGACCGTGGGGACACGTAGCCGTCCCCCTCGCGCGGCGCCGCCGGTCGGAGGAGTCCACAGCTGGGCTGGTGCGTCTCCTCGGCGTTCCGGGCTGGCATCGGCGCGCCATGGATGTGTTGCAGTGCCGGGAGCTGTCGAGCGTGATCGCCCGGTCGTCGCTCGATCCCACGCAGCGCCGGCGCGCGCGCGCCGAGGTGCTGCGCATGTACCTGCGCCGCAAGCGGAACACGGCTCGCCGGGGGATCGCCAAGCTCGAGCCCCGGGCGAGACATCCGATCCGCCTGTCCACGGGTGGGGCGGGCGATACACCACGCTGACGGGCGGCTGGTGGGACGACAACTCTGCTACCCAATATTGGTGATGCCGGGTAGTGGGCGAGGGATCGAACCGCGAAAGTAGGGTCCCATGCCCCACCACCTGTCCTATCCTGCCCGCGTGCCGAACTCCAGCTTGCCAGCGGCCTCGTCCGTGTCTGGCAGTCGAAGGCGGCGGACCACCGGCCGGCGTGCGCTGAATGTGCTCGCCCTCCTGGTCCTGGTGCTGCTGCTGCCCATGCAGGGGCCCGTCGACAACCCCTTCGGCGGCCCTCCGGCGGGACCAGGGATCGAGACGGCGAGCGCGCACAGCAAGCCGGCGGTGATGAGGCTGAAGCTGGTCGCCGAGCGCGTCTCCACTCGCCAGCGCGCCAAGGCAGAGGTCGTGGTGCGCCCGCGTGCCCAGGCGACCGCGACGGATGCCTCCCAGGCACGCAGCCTGCGCTCCGGGCGGGTCAAGGCCGTGGTGAAGGGCGGAGGCAGGAGCCGGCCGGTCAACGCACGACTGATCGACGGCAAGACGATGATCACGCTTCCGAGGCTTCCCAAGGGCACCTACCGCGTCCGGGCGACGCTGCTCGGCAACAAGGTGCTCGGCGAGATCAGGTCGAGCTCGCTGGCGCTGACGGTGCTGCCCGCCGTCCGGGTGGGCCTGACCCTCGACCGGTCGCAGGTCGGGCCCGGTGAGCCGGCCAGGGCATCGGTGCGGGTGTCGTCGGCTCGCACGTCGGTTCGCGGCAAGGTGAGCGTCGCGGTCGTCGGTGCGGGAGGCTCGTGGACGATTGCCGGCCGCGTCCGCGCGGGGCGCGCGGACGTGCCGCTGCCGGCCCTCTCCACGCCGGGCACGTACCAGGTTCGGGCCGCCTTCACCGGCACGAGGAGACTCGCGTCCGGCACGTCGGCGCCCGTCGGCCTCAGCGTGGTCGAGACCGGCGATGACCCGGTGGCCACTCCCGAACCGGAGTCGAAGCCACCGCGGGAGACCACTCCCGAGGGCGCCTGTCTGTCCAGTCCCCAGGACCCGGGTGGCGCCGATCCTTGGGGGACGTGCTGGCCCGGCCCGAACAACACCGGGGTGCCCGCCGGAACCCGGCTCACCGCGATGAGTGGCAACCAGACCATCAAGACCGATGGTCAGGTGGTGGACGGCTGGGACGTCAAGGGCTGCATCAACGTCGAGGCGCTCAACGTCACCATCAAGAACTCCCGGGCGCACTGCGTCTCGCTGCCGTCGGGCGCCAAGGCCCGCTACTGCCACTACGGGGAGAGCAACGCGCTGAGAAGCCTGACCGGCTGCACCGTCGTGGCCGGTCTGAGCAATGACAGCAACCCTGCCACCAATGACCCCCGGCTGCGGATCGTCGACAGCGAGATCGACTGTCACGGGGTCCCCGGGCGGGGCGGTACGGGGCTCGGCGATCGCAACATGACCGTCGTCCGGGTCGACGTCCACGGTTGCGAGAACGGCTTCGACGCGGACAGCTACATGACGATCACCGACAGCTATATCCACGACCTGTTCAACAGCACCCAAGGTGATCCCCACACCGACGGCCTGCAGTCGGGCGTCGGCGCGCACCTCGTGCTGGACCACAATGTCTTCTACGCCTTCACGGCACCGTGCAAGTGGCCGAACAACGGCAGCTGCAACGGCACGGCGGCCATCAACATCGGCGGCCAGCGCAGCCAGGCCACCAGCGGCAACACCACCGTCAGCAGGAACCTGATCGCGGGCGGCGCCTACACGATGTACTGCCCGATCCTGGCGACGTCCGACTTCCGCATCACCGAGAATCACTTCAGCGAGGTGTACTCGCCGAACGTCGGGGAATTCGGGCCGACCGACGGATGCCGGAGAACGGGGATCACCTCTTCGGACAACGTGAGACTGAAGTACGCGACCGGCCAGGCAGTTTCCTTCGCGCCCTAGACCGACATCGGAGGTGTCATCGCGAGAACCGTTCGCGTGCGGCCTCCGCGATGGCGCTGCGGAGGCCGGGCTCGGCTGGCGAGGTCGACTGGAGGTGGACGGCGACATCGTCCTCGGTGAGGGACTCCAGGAGCTCGCCCACGTCGTCGTGTCCGAGCGGCTCCGACCCCCAGCGACTACGGCACAGGCTCTCCTGTGACATGAAGGATCGTGCCTCGGCCGGTGCCAGCTCGTCGACGTAGGCTCCGTAGAGGATGTACTCGGACAACCGCAGCTCCGACGTCATGGCGTCGAGCCAGCTGCGGCCCCGGATCGACTCGATCCGATTCCGCAGCTGGCGCACGAGCCGCGGATCCAGCGCGACCATCGGTGCGATGTAGTCGTGGGCGACCGGGGGAGCGGAGGCAGGCAGGCCGAGGAGCCGCCGGGCCGTGCCGTGCCAGGCGACGTGGTCGGACATGCCCTCGTGCACGGCGCCGGCCTTGCGGTAGAGCCGCACGGTGCCGTCCCGCCAGAAGAGATCGGGCGTCACCGCTCTGACGAACGACACGTCGGAGTCGACGGCCAGCACCACGTCGGCGTCGATGGCGCTGGCCACCGCCAGCTTGACGGCCTGCTGGAGGATCCAGCCGCGGATCGGCGGCCAGGGGCGGCGCAGGTTGATCGCCTGGACGGCAGGCCAGCCGCCGAGACCGGGGATGCCGCGGACCGTCTGCATCAGCCGGTACGTCGACAGATAGCTACGGGGGAGAAACTCGTCGTTGGCGATGACCGTGAGCCGGCTCGACCTGATCGTCGAGAACAAGCCGGTGTCGCGGGCGGGAACGATCGCGTAGTGCTTGACGTCGTCGGCCGCGTACCGGACAACGGACTCATGGAGCTGGCAGAAGATGTCGAAGTCCGGCCGGTAGCTCGGAGTGATGATGGTCAGCCGTACCACTGCTCTCTCCCCTCCGGCATCCATCGGGACCGACGCACGGTCGACGACCGGAATCGGGTAGGTCCACGAGCCCGCTGCGATAGATTGAGCGCTCGGTGGCGCCGGCTGCGTGCCTCCGGTGACGGATACGTCGAGCGCCGCTCGTCCGCGGACCCCGTACGACGTCGACGGGCAGGGAGATGGACCGACACATTGCGAGCGTGGTGATCCCTGCGCACGACGAGGAGGGAGTCCTGGCTCGCTGTCTGTCCACTCTCCTGCACGGGGCCCGGCCCGGAGAGCTCGACGTGATCGTGGTCGCCAACGCGTGCATCGACTCGACCGCCGAGGTGGCGAGGCGCCACGGCGTCCGTGTCATCGAGACCGGCACACCGGGCAAGGCGAATGCGATTCGGCTCGGTGACGACGCTGCGGCCAGCTTTCCCCGCCTCTACGTGGACGCCGACGTCGACCTGGCCACCGACTCGGTCCGCATCCTGGTCGAGACGCTGGCCCAGCCCGGAGTCCTCGCGACCTCGCCCGTGCCGCGTTTCGATCTCACCGGCGTGCGGCCGTCGGCTCGGCGCCTGCACAAGGTGCATGAGCTGCTGATGGCCGATCGCCGCGGCCTCGCCGGTGCCGGCGTCTACGGTCTGAGCGAAGCCGGCCATGCGCGCGTCGCCCCCTTCCCCGAGGTCATCTCCGACGACGGCTTCGTGCACCGGAGCTTCGCGCCGGGCGAGCGCGTGGTGTCATCGATGGCGTCGAGCGTCGTCCGGCCGGCGCCGACGTTCGGTGCCAGCCTGCGGCGCCGGGTGCGGGTGCGGCAGGGCAACCAGCAGCTCGACGGGATGGGACTTCCGCTCGCAGAGGGCCGGTTGCGGCTCGGCTCCCTCCTGGGCCTCCTCCGGACGAGGAGGGCGGATCCGGTCGACGCGAGCTGGTATCTGGCGCTGGTGCTCGCGGATCGGGTGCTGGTCCGGTGGCGGACCGTGCGGCGTGCGGGCGTGTCCTGGGGCACCGACTCCTCGAGCCGATAGGCGCTGGCGAGCTCCGCGGTCCGAGTCATCGTCTGCCGCCCGTCAGGTAGCCGGCCCGGAGGCCGCAGGTCGGGTAGCGCCCCACCCGCCACGGGCGCGCTGGTCGAGCATCCGGCCCACCGGCTCGCCC
>CAZTHV010000026.1:0-18002 GCA_964613165.1 uncultured Marmoricola sp. | reverse complement strand
CCCTTGGTCAGCACCCAGCGGACCTCGTCGTCGAGGATCTCCGCCGCCGTGCCCGGGATCGAGTCGACCCCGGCCTCCCGCACCGCGACGAGGAACTCGCGGAACGACAGGCCGGTACGAGCGGCCCCGTTGAGGATCTCCATCGGGGAGTAGGCATGCAGGTGGATCTCGGGGACGCGGCGCTTGATCTCCCGGGCCAGCTCGAAGTACGCCGTGCCCGGCAGGTCCGGGTGGATGCCGCCCTGCATGCAGATCTCGGTGGCGCCGGCCGCCCACGCCTCCTCCGCGCGCCGGCCCACCTCCTCCACCGAGAGGGTGTAGGCGTCGGCGTCGGTACGCCGCTGAGCGAAGGCGCAGAACCGGCATCCGGTGTAGCAGACGTTGGTGAAGTTGACGTTGCGGTTCACCACATAGGTGACCTCGTCGGCCACCGCGTCGCGACGGAGGTCGTCGGCGATCCTGGTGAGCGCGTCGAGAGCGGGGCCGGCGGCGGCGAACAGGCTCAGCGCATGCGCGTCCGACAGGCCCGCCGGGTCGGACTCCGCCGCGCGGAGTGCGGACTTCATCGTCGCGTCGATCCGCGCCCGGGTCGCTGACCCCGCTCCGGTCACGTGGTCGGGCAGCAGGCTCCAGTCGCCGTACACCTCGTCGAAGTCGGTGCGCCGGTCACCGGTCCGTCCGGCGGTGTCGATGGTGTGGTGCAGATCGGTCCGCCCGGCCGAGGCCCAGGCGAGGTCGGCCTCCTGCCAGGGACGACCGACCGGCATCGTGGTCTCGTCGGCCAGGCCGTCCGGGCCGGCGAGAGCCGCGACATGGCCGGCGAGCCGGGGGTCGAGCCAGGGATCGCCTCGCAGGACGTACTTCGGATAGAGCGTCAGCCGCTCCCGCAGCACGAAGCCGGCGGCGGCCGTGTGCGCGGCCAGGCGCTCGATCCCGGGCCACGGACGCTCGGGGTTCACGTGGTCCGGCGTCACCGGGGAGACGCCGCCCCAATCGTCGATGCCGGCATTCAGCAGCAACGCGAACTCCTCGTCGAGGAGATTGGGCGGCGCCTGGATGCGCATCCCGGGACCGAGCAGGACCCGGGTCACCGCGACAGCGGCAGCCAGCTCCTGCGGTCCGGCGTCGGCCCACCGCGCCATCGCGGTGCCGGGCTTGGCGCGGAAGTTCTGGACGATGACCTCCTGGATGCCGCCGTACTGCCGGGCGACGGTACGTAGCGCCAGGATCGACTCGGCCCGCTCCCGCAGGCTCTCCCCGATCCCGATCAGCAGGCCGGTGGTGAACGGCACGTTCGAGCGACCCGCGTCGTGGAGCACCCGCAACCGCACTTCGGGGTCCTTGTCCGGCGAGCCGTAGTGGCAGCCGCCGGGGTTCTCCCACAGCCGGCGGGCCGTGGTCTCGAGCATCATCCCCATCGACGGCGCGACCGGCTTGAGACGCTGCAGCTCCTCGTAGGAGAGCACTCCGGCATTGACGTGCGGAAGGAGCCCGGTCTCCTCCAGGATGCGGATCGCCACCGCCCGGACGTAGCCGAGCGTGGAGTCGTAGCCGTACGCGTCCAGCCATTCCCGTGCGGCCGGCCATCGCTCCTCGGGGCGGTCACCCAGCGTGATCAGCGCCTCTCGGCAGCCTGCTGCCGCGCCCTCGGTGGCGACCGCGAGCACCTCGTCCATCGAGAGGTACGGCGACGCCACCCGCCCGGGGGTGGTGGCGAAGGTGCAGTAGTGACAGCGGTCCCGGCACAGCCGGGTGAGCGGCACGAACACCTTGCGCGAGTAGGTGATCACCCCGGGCCGGTCCTCCTCGGCCAGTCCGCGGTCTCGCAGCCGCGAGGCGACCTCGCACAGGACGCGCAGCTCCTCGCCGGTGGCGCTGAGCAGGGCGGCGGTCTCCTCGGCGTCGAGGCTCACCCCTTCGGCGGCCCGGTGGAGGACGCGACGCAGGCTCATCGGGGCGGGCCGTACCTGGCCCGGCCGCCTCGCAGTACGACGGTCTCGCCCACGCGGGTCTCGAAGACCACGTCGTCGCCGGACCGGCCGGAGACGATCTCCAGCTCGTCGCCGGGCAGCACCGGTGCCGCCAGCCTGACCTCCAGCTCGGTGAGGTCGGACGGGTGAGCGCCGACCTGCTCCGCCACGATCCGCGCGGTGATGCCGAGCGTGCAGAGGCCGTGCAAGATCGGCCGCTCGAAGCCGTTGACCCGAGCCAGCTCCGGGTCGATGTGCACGGGATGGCGGTCGCCGGTGAGCCGGTAGAGCACCGCCAGGTCCCGATCGGTCCGGAAGGCGGTGCTGTTGTCGAGATCGACCTCCTCGGCGACGGGCGTCGAGGGACCGCGATCGCCGCCCCAGCCACCCATCCCGGGAAGGAAGATGTCGTACTCCGCGGTGAACGCCGGCGAGGTCACCTCGATCCGAACCAGCGCCGCCTTGCCCTTGTCGAGGACGGTCGCGACGCGTCCTCGCATCTCGAGCTCGCCTGTCGGTGCGAGTGGCCGATGCACGACCAGGCGCTGCGCGGCGTGCAGTGATCGCTTCGGGTCGTAGGCGCCGAGCCTTCCGGCCGCCTCCACGGCCCAGAGTCCCGCGGCGCAGGCATAGGTCGGCAGCAGCCGCAGGTCCCGCTCCCAGACCAGGTCGAGGTCGGTGGCCCCGGCGCCGACGGCGATCGCGTAGAGGATCGCGGCCGTGTCGTCGTACGCCGCGGTGTGGCCGCCCAGGTCGGCGCCGGCCAGCTCGGCCAGGATCGTCGGCGTGGCGCTCACCGGTACGCCGCCAGTCCGGTGATGGCCTGGCCCAAGGTGAGGGTATGGATCTCGTTGGTGCCCTCGTAGGTGTAGACCGACTCCAGATTGTTCATGTGCCGGATCACCGGGTACTCCAGGGTGATCCCGTTGGCTCCCAGGCAGCTGCGCGCTTCGCGGGCGATCTCCAGGGCCTGGCGAACGTTGTCCATCTTGCCGAAGCTCACCTGCGCGGCGGCGAGCTCGTTCTTGTCCTTGAGCCGGCCCAGGTGGAGTGCGACGAGGGTCGAGCGGTTGACACCGACCATCATCTCGACCAGCTTGCGCTGGACGAGCTGGAATCCGGCAATCGGCCGGCCGAACTGCTCACGGGTCAGCGAGTAGTCCAGCGCCGCCTCATAGCAGGCGCGGGCAGCGCCGGTGACCCCGAAGAGGATGCCGAATCTCGCCTCGTTGAGGCAGGAGAGCGGGCCTCGCAGGCCCGTCACCCCGGGGAGGACCGCGGACTCGGGGAGCCGGACGTCCTCGAGCACGAGCTCGGAGGTGACTGACGCCCGCAACGAGGCCTTGGCATGAATGTCACGGGTGCCGAAGCCCGGAGTGCCGGTGGGCACCACGAAGCCGCGGACGCCCTCGTCGGTCCGGGCCCAGACGACGGCGACGTCGGCGATCCCGCCGTTGGTGATCCACATCTTCGATCCGTTGAGGATCCAGTCCGGGCCGTCCCGGCGCGCCTGGGTACGCATGCTGCCAGGGTCCGAGCCGGAGTCGGGCTCGGTCAGCCCGAAGCAGCCGATCGCCTCACCGGTGGCCATCCGAGGAAGCCACTCCTGCTTCTGCTCCTCCGAGCCGAAGGCATGGATCGGGAACATCGCCAGCGAGCCCTGGACCGAGACGAAGCTGCGGAAGCCGGAGTCGCCGGCCTCGAGCTCTCGGCACGCGAGTCCATAGGCGACCGCGCTGGTCCCCGCGCAGCCGTAGCCGTCCAGATGCATCCCGAGAAGGCCGAGCGAGCCCATCTCCTGGGCGAGCTCGCGCGGGAAGATGCCCTGGTCGTACCACTCGGCGATACCGGGCAGCACCCGATCGTCGACGAACTTGCGCACCGTCTGCGCGATGGCCCGCTCCTCCTCGTCGAGGAGGCCCTCCAGATCGAGGAAGTCGCGTGGGTCGGTGGTGCGGCGTGGATCCAGTGGAGTGCTCATGACGGCGAGGTCTCCTCGTCTTTCTCAGGTCGATCGGGACGGGCGGCAGGCGGGACATGGCGAGCGCGAGCCGCGACCGCGGCGGCCCGGCGCTCAGGTGAGTCGAGCAAGGCGAAGCGGCGGCGCTGCCACTCGTCCAGGTCTTCGAGCGCATCGCCCTCCGCGTAGGCGCCCAGCAGTGCCTTGGTGGCGCTGACGGCGGGAAGCCCACCGCGCGGCACGCCGGCGAGCAGAGCCTCGGCCGCCGCGACGGCGTCGTTCTTCGCTACGACCCGGGTGATCAGGCCGAGACCGACGGCGACCTCAGCCGGCAGCCGCTCGCCCAGCAGCAGGAGCCGGCGCACCGGCTCCACGCCGTAGCTGCGGAGCAGGTGGGCGACGGCGACCGGGTTGTAGAGCAGGCCGAGACGCGTGGCAGGAACCTCGAGATAGCTCCCGGCTGCGGCGATCCGGGCATCGCAGGACAGCGCGAGGTCGACCGCGGCGCCCAGGCAGGGGCCCTCGATGGCCGCGATCACCAGACGCTCGCAGGCCATGATCGCGTCGCGGACGCGGGAGACCTCGTCGTCGTAGGTCGCGTCGAGCGCCGTCCCGTCGAGCTCCGCGAAGTCCGCGCCCGCGCTGAAGGCGCCGCCTGCGCCGCTGATCACCACACCGCCGACGTCGTCGCCGACACCGCACAACGCGGCCTCGAGCGCCTGCAGCAGGGAACGCGACAGCGCGTTGCGGCGCTGGGGCGCGGCGAGCACCAGGTGGAGCACATCGCCACTACGGCGGACGACCAGCTCGGCGTTCATGCCACGCCGGTCCGCTCGCGGTCCCAGCGCTCGGCGAGCGCCCCGCGATCGAGGGGCAGGGCCTCCTCGAGCTGCTCGGAGATGTCGAGCAGGGTGTGCTCGGTGCCCGCTCGGGTCACCAGCTGCGCACCCACCGGCAGCCCACCGGCTAGTCCACACGGCACCGACGCCGCGGCGACACCCGCCACGTTGAACGGGACGGCGAACGGGAAGGCGCCCCAGAGCTGGTCCACCTCCACGCCGTCGATCATGGTCGGCCGCACGCCCAGCGGAAAGGCGGTCACCGCGTTCACCGGGGTCAGCAGGACGTCGTAGACGTCGAAGAGATCGTCGACGCGCCGCCGGTACTCCGGCAGCAGCTCGTAGGCGCGCTGAACGTCGGCGGGGTCCAGGGCCAGCGCGGCCCGCAACGAGGAGCGCTCGTAGCGGGTCAGCTGGTCGGCACTGTCGCCCAGCAGATGACCGCGCTCGCGGTGCTCGTCCTCGAGCACGAGCGGGCCGAAGACGTCGTTCCAGCCGCCGATCGGAAGGTCGATCTCGCCGACGTCGTGTCCCAGCCCGGCGAGCACGTCCGCCGCGTGCGCGACAGCGGCACGCACCCCTGGGTCGACCGGTCGGCCCTCCGGAGCCGGGCAGTAGCCGACGCGCAGGCCGGAGGCGACCTCCCGGCGTGGGTACGACGCGTCCGCCAGCACGCCCAGCAGAGCGCGGGCATCTGCGACGGACGCCGTCATGGGGCCTGCGCTGACGAAGTCCGTCATCGCCCGGAAGCCCTTCTCGTCCCGGACGACGCCCGGTGACGGCTTCAGTCCGTAGGTGCCCGTGAAGGCAGCCGGGATGCGGATCGAGCCACCGCCGTCGGACCCGACCGCCACCGTGGCCAGGCCGGCGGCGACCGAGGCCGCCGCCCCGCCACTGGAGCCACCCGGCGTCCGGGCCGGGTCCCAGGGATTCCCGGTGTCCGGACCGAGCAGATTGTCCGTCGTCGCGGACTGGCCGAACTCGGCGGTGTTGGTCTTGCCGAGGAAGACCGCGCCCGCCGCGCGCAGCCGACGGGTCACCCCGGAGTCGTTCTTGGCGACGTGATCGCGGTGGACCATCGATCCCAGGGTGGTGATCACCCCCTCGACGTGGAAGGCGTCCTTGATCGACACCGGGACGCCGGCCAGCGGACCGGGTTGCTCGCCACGGGCGTAGCCGCGCTCGGCGGCCTCGGCCTGCTGCAGCGCGATCTCCGGCGTGACCCGGACGTAGGCATGCAGCTCCGGGTCGTGCTGCTCGATGCGGCGCAGGAACGCCTCGGTGACCTCGACCGGGCTCAGCGTCCGGTCGCGGTACCCCGCCACGAGCTCGGCGACCGAGAGACGCGCCGGATGCCTCTCAGCCATGCGGGTACACCCCGCCGCTGACCCCGTAGACCTCACCGGTGACGTAGCCGGCCTGGTCGGAGACCAGGAACGAGGTGAGGCTCGCGACGTCGTCAGGCTGGCCGACGCGACCGACGAGGGAGCGCGACTCGGCGTACCCGTCGAAGAACTCGTCGGGGTAGATCTTGCGCAGGAAGTCGTTGTAGATCAGGCCCGGCGTGATCGCGTTGACCCGGATGCCGTGTCTCCCGTTCTCGGCCGCCGCCACCCGGGTCAGCGCCAGGACGCCGGCCTTGGCCGCGGAGTACGCCGCACCGTGCTCGGTCGAGGTCTCATATGCCGCGATCGAGCTGATGTTGACGATGGCGCCCGAGCCCGCCGCGATCATGTGCGGCAGCGCGTGTCGCAGGCCGAGGAAGGTCCCGGTGAGGTCGACGTCGAGGCAGCGCTGCCACGTCTCCAGCGACATCTCCGAGACCGGCTCGATCTTGGACCAGCCGGCGTTGTTGACCAGGACGTCCAGACGTCCACGCTCGGCGACCGCGCGGTTCATGGCGGCCTCGACGGCCACCGGGTCGGTCACGTCGAGCGGGATCGACAGGAAGTCGCGACCATGGGTGGCGCCGAGCTCCGCGGCCAGCTCCTGACTGCGTCGCTCGTGGACGTCGGTGACCACCACGTCGTATCCGTCGGCGGCGAGCCGACGGGTGATCGCCGCCCCGATGCCGGCGCCGGCGGCGGCGGTGACGACGGCGACCTTGCGTTCAGTCATGGTGTGCTCCTCGAGCTCAGGCGTTGACGGCCGGGATGATGTCGCTGGCGATCTGCTCCATGTGCTTCATCCGGCCACCGGAGAGCAGGGCGAAGGTGATCCGGTCGATGTCCAGGGCGCACAGCTCCTTGAGCCGGGTGACGCACTGCTCGACGGTGCCGGCCAGCGCGACCGACTTCACGAACTCGTCGCTGACCACCTGCTTGTGGCCCGCGTGGCGGGAGAGGTGGTCGACCAGGTGGTACTGCGAGTTGGCCGCCGCGAACTCCGGGCGGAACCGCTCCCAGGCGGGTGGCATCGTCTTCCACACATCGAAGGTGGCTGCCTGGCTGGTGGCCCAGGCGCGCACGCTGGACAGCGCCTTCTCCTCCTCGTCGTCGACGCCCATGGTGACGATCAGGTCGATGACCAGGTCCGAACGGTCCCGCCCGGCCTTCTCCAGGCCTTCGTAGATGTACTTCAGCTGCCACTCGACGAACTCCGGATCGGCGGCGCCCATGAGGATCGCGCCGTCGCACTTCTCGCCGGACAGCCGGAGCATGCCGGGCTGCGAGACGGCCAGGTAGATCGGGATCTGGCGGGTGGCGGTGGCGAGCTTGACCTTGGTGCCGTAGAGCTCCTGCTCCTCACCGGTGAAGAGCGCGCGGAACTCGTCGATGCCGACGGAGAGGTCGCCGAGCTTGGAGGGCTCGCCACCCGCGCCGTACACCGCCGACCAACCGGCCCCCAGGCCGAGCATGGCGTGACCGTCACTGAGCTCGTCGAGCGCGAGGGTGGCGTTGGCGGTGACCGTGGGATGACGGGTGAGCAGGTTGGTCACCGCGGAGCCCACGTGCATCCTCTCGGTCGCCAGGGCGGCGAGGTTCATCGCGGCATAGACGTCCTTCATGCCGAGCTGGAAGTCGATGAACCACATCGCCTCGAAGCCCCTGACCTCGGCGGCCTTCGCCAGCTCGGTCACGTTGGCGAGCGGTTCGCGCGGGCTGACGCCCATGGAGAGTCCCCAGCGGTCCACGATCAGTTCCTTTCGTCGAGCGTCGCGCGCAACACGTCGGTCACGCCGTTCGGGTTGTCGATGTTCATCAGGTGCCCGGCATTCGCCACCTCGTGATAAGCACCGGTGGCGAGGGCATCGAGGATGATCTGAGAGGCCTTGAGCGGGCAGAAGGCGTCGCGGTCGGCGCCGACGACGTCGACGGGCACCGTCACCCCGGCGAGCCGCGGCGTCAGTGGCTCGGCATGGAGATCGGCCATCGCCCGGGCCGCGTTGACGTACCCCCTGCCGTCCCCGACTGCCCTCAGCCGCGCCTCGACCACCTCGTCCAGGCGGTCGTGGGCGACGACGATCGCCGCCGCGGTGTCCTCGCGGAGCGCTTCACGGTACGCCTCGGAGGCGGTGTCGTCGGCGAGACCGATCCGCTGGTCGTAGAACGCCGCGGCGCTGCGGCCCACCACTGAGGAGGTTCCCAGCACGACCGCGCGGCGAACCAGATCGGGACGCTCGGCCGCGGCCCAGAGCGCGATGGTGCCGCCCAGCGAGAAGCCGACCACGATCGCCGGCCCACTCACCAGCTCCAGGAAGCCGACCAGGTCGCCGCCGAGCTGGGCCAGCGTCGCGTCGGCCTCGCCCAGTGAGGTCTCACCGTGGCCGACGCAGGTCGTAGGCGTAGGTTCGCACGTTCTGCAGCGCCTCCTGCTGGACCCGCCAGGTGTGCCGGTCCTCGGCCAGGCCATGGATCAGCACGACCGGATCGCCGGCGCCCAGCTCGGTATGGACGACGTCGATGTCGCCGATGCGCGTCTTGGTCATTTCCGACCCTCCAGCCGTTGTCGCAGGTCGACCTTGCGGATCTTCCCGGCCGCGGTGACCGGCATGTCGTCGACGACCACCAGCGACTCGGGCAGCTTGCGCCGGGAGATCCCCCGCTCGGCGAGCCAGGCATTGAGCTCGTCCAGGGTCGGCGCAGGACCCGCCGGCACGATGACCGCGCAGATGCGCTCGCCCAGCCGCTCGTCCGTCTGCCCGATCACCGCGACCCGGCGTACGGCCGGATGGGCGGCGATGGCGTGCTCGATCGGCACCGGCGAGATGTTGACTCCTCCGCGGATGATGAGGTCCTTCAGACGGCCGGTCAGATGCAGGTAGCCGTCGTCGTCGATACGGGCCAGATCTCCGGTGCGGAAGAACCCCTCGGGAGTGACCAGGCTGGCGTAGAGCTCCTCCTGACCGAGATAGCCGACGAAGACCTGGGGACCGCGCATGGCGAGCTCGCCGGCGCCGGACTCGTCCGGCTCCAGGATGGTCAGCTCCAGGTCCGGCACCGGCGTGCCAGCGGAGTCGGTCAACTGCTCGAAGGTGCTCTCCGGCAGGCACGTCGTGCCGGTTCCCTCGGTCATCCCCCACAACACCGTCACGAACGTGTTCGGCGTTTCCCGGGCCGCCTCCTCGAGCAGGCTCGGCGGGACGGGTGCGCCGCCACACAGGAAGGTGCGCAGCGGGGCGAGCTTGACCCCGCCTTCGGGCCAGGGAGCGTCCACGATGTCCTTGAGGAAGGGCGTGGCCGCCGAGGTGAAGACACACCGGTGCTCATCCACCAGCTGCAGCCCGCGCACCGGATCCCAGCTCTCCTGCAGGACCAGAGAGGCGCCCGTGTAGAGCGCCAGGCGGCCACCGTGCCACGCACCGACGCTGTGGCCGAGTGGCGACGGCATGTAGATCGGGGTGTTCTCACCGAGTCCGAATCGCTCCACGAAGGCCTTGTTCGCCGCCGCCAGGGTGTCGGCGGTGTGCATCACGGCCTTCGGCATGCCGGTCGTGCTGGAGGTGAACATCAGGTGGTCGACCCCGGCAGGGACGGCCCCGGCCGCCTCGGTGCCGGCGATCGGGGTTGCCTCGATCGTCCCGTCCGGCTCGACGACCATGACCAGCCCGGAGCGACCGCTTGCCGACGCCGCGGCCCGTGCCCAGTCTCCGGTCGGGCGCTGACGCGAGGCTCGGGGGGCGAGCACGGCCCGGGCGCCGACCAAGTCGTAGACATGCCTGAGGGTGGCCGCGTCCGTGGTCAGCGGGAGGGTCGCGGGCACCGCGCCGTACCGCAGCACGCCTAGGAGGCAGACCTGCCAGGCCGCCACATTGGGCAGATAGACCAGCACCACGTCACCGGGACGGACGCCGCCTCGCTCCAGCTCCCTGGCGAGCTCACCGGCCCGAGCCCACAGCTCGGCCCTGGTCAGCCGGGTACCGGCATCGTCCACGACGGCGAGCCGGCCACCGCCGGTTGCCACCAGCCGCTCGAACCGGTCCTGGAGCCGCTCACCGGTCCACCAGCCGGCGGCACGGTACCCAGCTGCTCGCCCGGAGTCCGGGCCCAGCGGCGATGGGGATGTCGTCGTGCTCACGGATCGATCGTCGTCGCGTTGTCCAGCCATGTCAAGAGAGTGACATCGCTTTTTTCATTATCGGTCTCGCTTTATGGCATAATCCGGGGGGTCATCGCCCCCTCACGAGGCAGGATGCCGTCTTTGTCTGCACAGCCGACGACCCCGAAGGGCCTGCGCACCAGGGCCCATCTGGTTGCCTCCGGACGCGCCGTCTTCGCGCGCGACGGCTACGTGAACGCCCGGATGGGCGATGTCGCCGAGCAGGCCGAGATCTCGATGGGCGGCCTCTATCGCTACTTCGCGAACAAGGAGGACCTCTTCGCGCAGGTGATCGCCGACCTCCACGAGGAGCTCTACCGGGCGAGCAGCGCGCGCGAGCACGACTTCGCCACCGATCCCTACGGCGCGCTGGTCGAGGCCAATCGCGGCTACCTCGCGCTCTATCGTGAGCAGCGGCACGTGATGCGGGCCTTCATCCAGGCCGCCCACGTCGAGGACCGGTTCCGCGACTTCTGGTGGCACATGCGCAACCGCCACGTCGAGCGCTTCGTCTCCGCGCTGCGCAGCATCTACGGGATCACCGAGGTGGACGGCGTGGACGCCACCTTGGCGGCGGAGGCCGTGGCCTGCATGGTCGAGCAGTCGGCCTACGTCTGGTACGCACAGCAGGAGCTGCACGACTCCGAGGTCGACCTCGACGCGGCGGCGCGGACCGTGGCACACAGCTGGTTCACCACGTTCTTCTCCTCGCACGACCAGCACCGCGCCCCCACCCCGTAGGCAGCTCGCCCGGCATCAGCGGAGCCGGGCGGGCAGCCCGGGCGGCAGCAGGCCTTCGAGCACCGCGCCCAGCGCGATCAGCTCCAGGTCGGCTCCGCGGCGCCCGACCAGCTGGACACCCACCGGCAGCCCACCGCCGTCGAGGCCGGCCGGCACCGCCAGGACCGGATGTCCGGTGAGGTTGGCGAAGCCGGTGTTGCGGCACAAGCCGCTGTCCCGGTCCTCCCAGACGCCGTCGATGAGCACCCGCTCGTCGTACGCCGGTGGCGCCGGGAACGGAACCCCGGGCACCAGCAGGCCGTCGAGGTCCCCCAGCAGGACGTCCAGGCGCTCGCGCAGACGAGCACCCGACCCGAGCGCCGCGTCGTAGTCCTCGCGGGTCACGCTCGCGGCCTCCGCCAGCCGCTCGCGGACGTACGGCGTGTACAGGTCGCGCCGATCCGCCCATCGGGCGTGGATCCGGCTGGCCTCGAGCCCCATGACGGTGAAGTTGTCCGCGACCGAGCGCTCGAACCCGGGCAGCTCGACCGAGCGAACCGCCGCCCCTGCGTCGCTGACGGCGTCGACGGCGCGCTCGTAGGCGTGCAGGACCGCCGCGTCGGTCGGTCCCGAGGGAGCAAGCACCCCCAGACGGGGGCGGCGAGGAGCCACGACGGGCGCCGACGACAGGCCGGCCATCACCCGCAGCAGCGGATCCAGGTCCGCGACCGCCCGGGCCATCGGCCCGACCACATCGAGAGTCTGCGACAACGGCACCACACCCGCCGTGTCGACCAGGCCGTGGGTCGGCTTCAGCGCCGCGATCCCGCACAGGTTGGCCGGGATGCGCACCGACCCCGCGGTGTCGGTGCCGACCGCGCCCCAGCAGTAGCCGGCGGCCAGGGCCGCGGCCGGTCCGCCCGACGACCCGCCGACGATCCGGGAGGGATCGCTCGGGTTGCGAGTCGGCTCGGTGGTGCCGCCGTACGCGAACTCGTGTGTGTTGGCCTTGCCCACTAGCACGGCCCCGGCCGCCTCGAGCCGCGTCCAGACCGGGGCGCCGGTCGTGGGGACGTTACCGGCGAGCACCCGGCTTCCAGCCGTGGTGGGCACCCCGGCGACGTCGATCAGATCCTTGAGCACGATCGGGACGCCGAGCAACGGACCGCGCTCGCCTCGCGCGCGGCGATCATCGGCGCGGGCGGCCTGACCCCGGGCGAGGTCCAGGGTCGGCGTGACCAGCGCGTGAATCTGCGGCTCGCGCTCGCTCAGCCGCCGTTCCACCACGGCGAGCAGCTCGCCCGCCGAGGTCGTCGCGTCGTCCAGCGCCGCGACGACGTCGAGCAGGGCGAAGGGCTGCGTCACGCCACCCCCAGTCCGAGCAGGCTCTGATGCAGGTCCGAGCGACTGCGCAGCTCCTCCACGGAGCCGCCGAAGGCCACCTCTCCATGCACCAGGACCACCGCGTGGTCGGCCACCCTGAGGGCGAACCGCAGGTTCTGCTCGACGACCAGGATGGCGGGCGCGTCGGCCTCCTGGCGCAGCCGGCGCAGCATCTCGGCGATCTCGTGGACGATGGACGGCGCCAGCCCCTCGGTCGGCTCGTCGAGCAGCAGCAGCGCCGGATTGGTGCTGAGCGCCCGAGCGATCACCAGGAGCTGCTGCTCACCACCGCTGAGATTCGCGCCTGAGGCGTTCGCGCGCTTGCCGAGCACCGGGAAGAGATCCATCAGCCGTGCGGTCGTCCAGCCGCCGCCGGCGCGCGGCCGGCGCGCAGCCACCTCGAGATGCTCGCGGACCGACAGGCTGCGGAAGACCTGGCGGGTCTCCGGAACCAATCCGATCCCGAGCCTGGCGCGCTGGTGCGACGCCAGCGAGGTCAGGTCCCGGCCCGCGAACCGCAACGTCCCCGAGACGTCCGGAAGCAGCCCGATGATCGCCTTGATGGTCGAGCTCTTGCCCATGCCGTTGCGGCCCAGAAGGGCCGTGACCCCGGCGGGCTCCATCGCCAGGTCAATGCCGTTCAGCACCGGCCCCTGGCCATACCCGCCGCGCATGCCCTCGACCTCAAGCAGAGGTGTGCTCGGCACCGAGATACACCTCCTCCACGAACTTGTTCCTCATGATCGCCGCCGGGGTGTCGTCCGCGACCAGCTCCCCCTGATGCATCACCAGGATCCGGTGGGACCAGCCCATCACCATGTCCATGTCGTGAGCCACGAAGATGACGGCCGTCCGGTCTCCCAGCTCCTCGACCCGCTCCCGCAGGTCGTCGCATTCCGCGCTGGTGAGCCCGACGTTGGGCTCGTCCAGCAACAGCAACGCCGGTTGAGACGAGGTGGCGATGGCCAGCTCGAGACGACGCTGGGCGCCATACGACATCTCGCCGGGGTGCTCACTTCCGCCACTGCGGCCGAGATCCCACTGCTCGAGCAGCCGGTCGACCCGGGCGTTGAGCTCCCGGTCGGCGTTCCAGTGACGCAACCCGTTCCACCGGCGCCGGGTACGGCAGGCCAACGTCAGGTGCTCGCGCACGCTGAGCTCCGGAAACAGGCTCGAGATCTGGAACGACCGGGAGATCCCGGCCGCGAAGCGGCGGTGCGGCGCCATCCTCGTGATGTCGCGGCCCTGGAAGGCGACCTTGCCGGACGACGGCGCGATCTGGCCGCCAAGGGTGTTGAACAGCGTCGACTTGCCTGCCCCATTGGGGCCGATCACGCCGATCCACTCTCCCACGTCGAGATCGAAGGAGACGTCCTGAACGGCATGCACCCCGCCGTAGCGGCGACTGACCGAGCGCACCTCAAGCAGCGGCATGGTGAGGCTCCTTCCCGGATGAGCTCCCGGAGGACCTGGCGAGAATGCCACGCACCCGGGCGGCCACCGCGGGCCGGAACGGATTGAGCAGAGCGGTGAGGATGAAGATCAGGCCGATGATCATCGGCGCGCGGTCCAGCGACCAGTCCGCGGCGTAGAACTGCAGGAACGTCACCAGGACACCGCCGATGAAGGCGCCGTAGCGGGTACCGCTGCCACCGATGATCACCATCAGGACGAGCAACCCGGAGGCGGCCACGCCTACGTTGGTCGGCGCGATCAGGCCGGAGTGGAAGGCAAACAGCGCGCCGGCCATGCCGCAGAACGTCCCCGACAGCACCAGCGCGACCAGCCGGTAGCGCCATACCTGATAGCCGATGGCCCCCATCCGCACCTCGTTCTCGCGAGTTCCGCGGAAGGCGAGCCCGAGGGGCGACCGGATGAGCCGCTGGATGACGAAGAGCAGTACGGCCACCACGACCACCACGAACTGCAGCGTCGTCGCAGGGTTCCAGGGCATGTCGAAGCCCAGGTCCGGCATGATGATCCCGGTCACCGCCTCGGCCTGGGAGGTCTTCAGGAAGCCCCACTGCTGAGCCAGGTTCTGCACCATCTGGGCGAGCGCGAGGGTGACCAGGATGAAGTACAGATGGCGGGCTCGGAGCGCCACGACCGCGAAGACGAGCGAGGCGACCGCGGCCGCGGCCATCGCGGCGGCCATGAGCAGCCAGAACGACGCCACCTCGTAGCGGACCATGAGCAGGCCCGCCGCGTAGCCACCGACGCCGGCCAGTGCCGCATGGCCCAGGGAGTACAGGCCCGCATGCCCGTAGGCGACGTCGAGGCTCGCGGCCATGAGACCGAAGATCAACGCTCGGGTGAGCAGGCTCTCCTGCTGGCTGGTCAGGGCATACGGCAACCAGAGCCCGATGGCCACGACGACTACGGGACTCGCCAGCGAGAGCGTCCGCCGCATCACGCGGTCCTCCCGCTCAGGCCGGTGGGCCGCAGGACGAGCACGGCCGCCATCAGCAGGTAGAGGATCACGCTGGACATCTCCGGAAACTGGTAGCGCGAGTAGGCGTCGAGCAGGCCGATGATGAGGGCGGCCCCCAGCGTGCCCGGGACCGAGCCGATGCCACCGACCACCACCACGATCAGGGCGAGGAGCAGGACGTCCATCGGCTGGCTGGTGCTGGCACCGAGCACCAGGCCTCCGATGCCTCCGGCGAGCCCGGCCACCGCCGAGCCCAGGACGAAGACGGCCAGCACCACCCGGTCCAGGTTGATCCCGAGCGCCTTCGCCATGGGCGCGTCGTCCATGCCGGCTCGCACCATGGCGCCGACCCGAGTCCGGTCCTGCACGTACCAGAGCAGCAGCGCCACGGCGAAGCCGACCACCGCGATCGCCAGCCTGTTGGTCGGGATCGCCACCGAGCCGATCCGGACGGCTCCTTCCAGCCAGGAGATCTGGAACGGCGTCTTGGCCACCGGCCCCCAGACCCACTGGGCGAGATTGCCCAGGACGTAGATCAGCCCGAAAGACAGCAGGATCTGCTCGTTCGGCCTGCCCGGGATGAACCGGAAGAGCCGCTCCAGCAGAATGCCCAGCACGCCGCACGCGGCGGCCGCCGCGAGCACCGCTGCCGCCAACGGCCAGCCCTGGGCGACGGCCAGCGTCCAGGTCACGTACGCCCCCACCATGTAGACCGCGCCATGGGCCAGGTTGAGGACGCCCATGGAGCCGAGGAGCAGGGCGAGTCCTGAAGCCATCAGGAACAGGACCGCGCCCAGCGCTACGCCGTTGGCGACAACTTGCACGTCAGTGACCGACGTTCTCGTAGGTCTTGATCGGCTTCCACTCGAAACGGTCTCCCATCTTGGTCGCCTCGACCACCGTCCGGTCAGAGGCGGCCACGCCATCGGCGTCATAGGACGCCTTTCCGATGACAGTGTCGAGCTCGCGCCCGTCCAGCGCCTTGCGCAATGCCTCCACCGAAGCGTCGCCGTCGGTCTCGTTGAGCGCGGTGACGACGTTCTTGGCCACCACGTAGGCGAAGGCGGTGGTCTGGTTGGGGACGGCGCCGTCGTGCTCGGCGGCGTACGCGTCGGTGAACGCCTTGTTCGCGTCGTTGTCCAGCAGGTGGTTGTACTCGTTGAGGCCGATCACGCCCTGCAGCAGGTTGCCCACCTCCTGGAACGTCGGGTCGAAGATGCCCTGGAACATCAGCAGCGGCACCCTGATGCCGAGGTTGCGATACTCGCGGACGAACGCTGCCGCATCCGTGGGCACCAGCCACATCACCAAGGCGTCGACGCTCTTGTCCAGGGCGGTGGCGTACTGGAGCATGTCGGTCGTCCCCAGCGGGACCCACTGCTGCTGACCCACCTCGCCGCCGGCGGCCCCGAATGCCTTGGCCGCGCCCTCGATCGCGTTGCGACCGTAGGCGTAGTCCGGCGCCAGGGTGGCGATCTTCTTGTAGCCCAGCTCCTCGGCGGCGTAGGTACCCAGAGGACCGGCGGTCTTCGTGTCGGCGGCGGGCCAGATGAAGGCGCTGCTCTTGCCGGCAAGCTCGGTGTCGCCGCCAAGCATCGTGAACATCGGCACCCCCTGCTGGGTCAGGTAGGCGGAGACGGCCTGCTGGTTGGACCCGAAGATCGGGCCGAGGACGATGTCGGCACCGTCGCTCTCGACCAGCTTCTTGATCCGCTCCAGGGTCTGCGAGGAGTCGAGGACGTCCTCGTCGACCTTGACCACCTTGATCGTGGACCCACCCGCCTCGTTCTTGGCCTCCTTCAGGGCCAGCTCGAGTCCCTGCGCCGCCTCCGGACCGTAGTCCGCGGCGAAGCCGGAGGTCGGGGCCACCAGACCGATGACGATCTCCCCGTCCTGACCCCCCGAGCCCTCGTCGTTCGCGGAGCAGGCCGTGCCGATCAGAAGCATGGTCGCCAGTGACGCCGCCAGTGCCCATCGCCAAGTCTTCATCTTGTGCCCCTTGTCAGCTCTCGGTTCGTGAAGTCCCCTGCCCTCATCGTTCGGTGTGACCGGGATCATGTCAAGATGGTGACGTCGCTTTTTTTCAACAACCTCTCGCTTTTTTGCGCGACGCGCTCACCGGCGTCTTGCTACCGAGGCGTAGTGCTCATCACACGGGGACGGGTGCCCCGGATCGGACGGACCGCCGTAGGCTCACCCTGGGTTATGTCGAGGCCGGCTGGGCACGCCGGCGAGGAGTGCAACCGTGACGAACGTCGTCTTCATCGTCGGACTACTGCTGAACCTGATCATCCTGCCGCTGGCGGCGAAGCGGATCTGGTTCCTGTACCGCCTGATCAGCGTCGGCCAGCCCGCTCCCGACCGGATCGCGGGCGTCACCAAGCGAGTCAGCCAGGCGCTCAAGGGACAGCTGGTCGAGGTGCTCGGCCAGAGGAAGCTGCTGAAGTGGACCGTGCCGGGCGTGGCGCACGCGTTCGTGATGTACGCCTTCCTGATCCTCGCCTCGGTCTACCTCGAGGCGTACGGCGTGCTGCTCGCGCGCGACGCCGGCTGGCACTTCCTGATCTTCAACGCCTGGGGCCCGCTCGGCTTCGCCCAGGACCTCATCGGCGTGCTCTGTCTGGTCGGGCTGGTCGTCTTCACGATCATCCGGTTCAAGGACGCCCCGGAGAGGCTCGGCCGCAAGTCCCGGTTCAAGGGCTCCCACCTGGGCGGCGCCTGGCTGACGCTCTTCATGATCTTCAACGTCATCTGGACGATGTTCCTCTTCCGCGGCGCCTCTTCGGCGCTGGGCAACCTCGGCTTCGGCAAGTGGGCCTTCGCGTCGTACGCCGTGGGCAAGCTGTTCGGCGGGCCGACGGACTCCCACCCGATCGAGGTCGTCGAGGGCATCGGCCTGCTGCTGCACATCGGCGTGATGCTGGTCTTCCTGATCTTCGTGCTGCACTCCAAGCACCTGCACATCTTCCTGGCGCCGCTCAACGTCATGTTCAAGCGTCCCGACCGCTTCGAGGCGCTCGGTCCGGTGAAGGAGCTGACCAGCCAGGGCAAGCCGGTCCACCTCGAGGACATCGAGGACATGGACGAGGACACCACGCTCGGCGTCGGCTCCATCGAGGACTTCTCCTGGAAGGGCATGCTCGACTTCGCCACCTGCACCG
>CAZTHV010000025.1:0-18005 GCA_964613165.1 uncultured Marmoricola sp. | reverse complement strand
CCTGCCGCGCGCGGACATCGCCACCGAGACCCTGGTCGCCGGCCTGATCGACCTGGGCTGGGAGGTCGACGACGTGACGGCGTACCGGACCGTGCGCGCCGCCCCGCCGCCGGCGCCCACGCGCGAGGCGATCAAGTCCGGCAAGTTCGACGCGGTCGTCTTCACCTCCTCGTCGACGGTGCGCAACCTGGTCGGCATCGCCGGCAAGCCGCACGCCTCGACGGTCATCGCCACCATCGGCCCGGCCACCGCCAAGACGGCCGAGGAGCACGGCCTGCGGGTCGACGTGATGGCGACCCACCCGTCGGCGGAGGAGCTGGCCGACGCGCTGGCGGAGTTCGGCGCGGCGCGCCGGGCCGAGCTGATCGAGGCGGGGCAGCCGGTGGCCAAGCCGTCCGAGCGGCGCCCGGCGAGCCGGCGGAGGGCCAGCTCGCGGTGAGCCCCTTCCCGGACGTGCGGCCGCGCCGGTTGCGGCGCACTCCCGGGCTGCGCCGGCTGGTCGCCGAGACCGAGGTAGCCCCGCGGGATCTCGTGCTGCCGCTCTTCGTGCGCGAGGGGACGAGCGAGCCGATCCCGATCGGCTCGATGCCGGGCGTGGTCCAGCACAGCCGGGACTCGCTGAAGAAGGCGGCCGCCGCCGCCGTGGAGGCGGGCCTGGGTGGGGTGATGCTCTTCGGGGTCCCGGAGACCAAGGACGCCACCGGCAGCGGTGCGGTCGACCCGCACGGCATCCTCAACCTGGCGATCACCGATGTCGTGGCCGAGGTCGGCGACGGCCTGGCGGTGATGTCGGACCTGTGCCTGGACGAGTTCACCGACCACGGGCACTGCGGGGTCCTGGACGCCGACGGGCAGGTCGACAACGACCGCACCCTGGAGCTGTACGCCGAGATGGCCACTGCCCAGGCCGCTGCGGGCGTCGACCTGGTCAGCCCGAGCGGGATGATGGACGGTCAGGTGGCCGCGATCCGGGCCGCCCTGGACGGCGAGCAGCACACCGGCGTCGGCATCCTGGCCTACGCCGCGAAGTACGCCTCGGCCTTCTACGGCCCGTTCCGCGAGGCGGTGGACTCCTCGCTGACCGGCGACCGGCGTACCTATCAGCAGGACCCCGGCAACCGGCGTGAGGGCGTCCGCGAGGCGCTGCTGGACGTCGCGGAGGGCGCCGACATCGTGATGGTCAAGCCGGCGATGGGCTACCTCGACGTGCTGGCCGCCGTCCGTGCCGCCGTGGACGTGCCGGTCGCGGCGTACAACGTCTCGGGGGAGTACTCGATGGTCGAGGCGGCCGCCGCCCGCGGCTGGATCGACCGGGACGCCGCGATCGTCGAGACGCTGACCGCCATCCGCCGCGCCGGCGCCGACGTGGTGCTCAGCTACTGGGCGCTGGACGCCGTGCCGCTGCTCGGCCGCTGAGCGCCACGGGCTCGTCGCGGCTCAGCCGGTCGGGTGCAGGGACGCGGCGCCGCCGACGTTGGCGTAGCCGTGTCCGCGAAGCAGCCCGGCGCGTGGACCCAGCTGTCGGGACAGCTCCGCGGCGGCCTCCACGACCACCTTGACGAATGCGTCCAGGTTCGGCTCGATCCTGGACACTGGGCCGGAGATGCTGATCGCCGCCGAGATGCCCCCACCAGGTTCGGTGACCGGGGCGGCGATGCAGGTGAGACCGTCGTCGATCTCCTGGTCGTCGATCGCGTAGCCCCGTTCGCCGGCTTCGGCCACGGCCTGGCGCAGCTCGTCGGGGTCCACGATCGAGCGGTCCGTGAGCGGAACCAGCTCCTTGCCGTAGATGAGCTTGAGACGCGCTGACTCCTCGAGTCCCGACAACAGCACCTTGCCGAGGGCGGTGACGTGGGGGGGCAGCCGTCTCCCGACCGAGGACGGCATCCGGAGCGTTCGCTCGGACTCGACCTTCTCGACGTAGAGCACCTCGCCGCCGTCGAGGACGGCCAGATGCGCGGTCTCGCCGGTGGACCGGACGACGTGGCTCAGCGTGTCGAGGATCTTCTCCCGGATCTCTCCGCCCGCGGACACGGCCGCGCCGAGCTCGAGCACCCGCCACCCGAGAACGTAGCGACCCTGATCGGTCGAGCGCACGAAGCCTTCGACCTCCAGCGTGGCGAGAAGACGGTGCACGGTGCTCTTGTGCATGCCGAGCTCCTCACCGATCTCGCTGATGCCGACCTCGGGACGATCGAGGGAGAAGGCCCCCAGCACACGCAAGGCACGACGTACCGACTCGACGAACGGTCCTTCCGGCTCGATCGAGGCTGACGTGGTCGCTGGCCGCGCGGCCTTGCGCATGATCTTCTCCTTGTCCTTGACTGATCGGGACTCGCAGAGTGTAACGTGATCCATGATAGAACGCTGTTCTGAAAAATTGGCACCCAACAAGGCGGGATGGTGCGTGTGCGCGACTCCGATGGAGAGACAGCTGTGGACCGAGGCGGACCGGCGCGATCGACGGCCTCGGCGGAGGCGGGAATCGTCCTCGACCGAGTGGGCAAGACCTTTCACCTGCGCGGGGACGACGTGCGGGTGCTCGACGACATCAGCTTCGGGACGGCCAAGGGATCATTCACCGCACTGTTGGGCCCGTCCGGGTGCGGCAAGTCGACCATCCTCCGGATGCTCGCCGATCTCGAGTCGCCCACGACCGGATCCGTCAGCGTCCACGGCGATTCACCGCATGCGATCCGGGCGTCCAGCCGCCTGGGGATCGCGTTTCAGGACGCGGCCCTGATGCCCTGGCGCGACGTGCTGAGCAACATCAGAATGCCCTCAGAGCTGGCCGGAAAGAGCATCTCCAAGTCCGCGTTGACCGACCTCGTCTCCCTGGTCGGTCTCAACGGATTCGAAAGGGCTCGGCCCCACCAGCTGTCCGGTGGGATGCGACAGCGAGTCGCCATCGCCCGTGCGCTCTCCGTCGAACCCGACCTGCTGCTCCTCGACGAGCCGTTCGGCGCGCTCGACGAGCTCACCCGGCAGCGCTTGAACGTCGAGCTCCTCCGCATCTGGACCGAGCGCGCCACGACCACTCTCCTCGTCACCCACTCACTGTCGGAGGCGGTCTTCCTCGCCGACCAGATCGTGGTGATGAGCACCCGGCCCGCCCGTGTGCTCGAAGCCCTCGAAGTGCCGCTGTCACGGCCCCGCGGGATAGAGGTCACCCGCTCGCCCGAGTTCCACCGTCTGACTGATCGGCTCGCCGAGATGCTGTTCTCACCCGACGCTCCTCACGCCCCATGAGCGTCGTCGGTATGCCGGCGGGCAGGCCGGTCAACCTGCGGAAGGCGCTGATGCCCGCGCTGGCGGCCGTGGTCTTGCTCCTCGTCTGGCAGCTGGTCGGTCTCGTGGTGGACGACTCCCAGGGGGTTCCCACGGTCTCCGACGTGGTCCGGCAGTTCGGCAGCGACGGCTGGTCGTTCTACTGGAACAACCTCGAAGCAACCATGGGTCCCGCGCTCCTGGGCTATCTCTTGGGCTCGGGCGCCGCGGTCGTCGTCGCCGTCGCCCTGGTCGTCAGCCACTCGACGCTCCTCGAGCGCGTCGTGGGTCAGCTCGCCCTCGCGACGTACGCCCTCCCGCTGGTCGCCATCGGGCCGATCCTGCAGGTCGTTCTCGATGGGTCTCAGCCCAAGATCGCCCTCGCCGTCCTGTCGGTCTTCTTCTTGACGCTGGTTGGGGCGCTTCTCGGACTGGCATCGGCCGACCCACTGGTCCTGGACGCCGTCCTCGCGTTCGGTGGTGGTCGGTGGGCCCAGTTCAGGAAGGTGCGATTGCGTGCCGCACTCCCGCAGCTCTTCGCGGCGCTGCAGATCGGCGCTCCGGCCGCCGTGCTCGGCTCGGTGATCGCCGAGTACATGGGCGCGGAGAAGGGTCTGGGCGTGGCCATGGTGGCTTCTCAGGAGAGCCTGCAGGTCGAGCGGACATGGGCACTGGCGGTGACGATCACGCTGTGTGCCGGTGTCATGTACCTGATCGTCGGAATGATCGCCCGCCGAGCGGTTCCCATCCTCAGCGGCGGTACCTACGGGAGTCTGTCATGACAGCGACCACGCCCGAGCGGCCATCGTCACGATCTCGGCGCCGTCGCTTCAGCGGGTGGGGCGAGGCCGCCTTCAGCCTCCTGCTGTCGGGCATCGCGCTCCTGCTGCTCTGGTACGGCACCATCTGGTTCTTCGGGATGGACGACTTCTTCGCCAAGCGCCCTCAGGATGTGGTGCGCTTCCTCTTCCAGGTCCCGGACGCGGCGGCCAACCGGCAGGACCTCTTCCAACCGCTGGGACGCACGATCCTCGACGCCGGGATCGGCTTCGTCGCCGGGACGGTGATCGCGGTGGTGATCGCCGCATCGTTCGCTGTCATGCCTGCGCTGCGGGCAGCCTTGCTTCCCCTGTTCCTCGCGCTCCAGTCGGTGCCCATGCTGGCGATGATTCCGCTGATCGTGCTGATCTTCGGCCGTGGGTTCGTGGGAGTGGCGGTGGTGACCTCCATGGTGACCTTCTTCCCGACTCTGGTGAGTCTCGTGGTGGCGATGGGCCGGAGCTCGAACCAGCTGCGCGAGCTGATGACGGCCTACAACGGCTCCCGCTGGCAGATCCTCACCCGGCTGGAGCTGCCCACCGCTCTGCCCGCGTTGCTGGCGTCTCTTCGCGTGGCTGTGCCGCGCGCGCTGCTCGGCGCGTTGCTCGCCGAGTGGCTCGCCAGCGGTGAGGGGCTCGGATTCACCATGGTCTACGCGACCACGAACGCCAATTTCGCCCTGCTCTGGTCCAGCGTCGTGACCCTCTGCGTGGTGTCTCTCGCCGGCTACAGCCTCATGTCGGGCTTGGAGCGTGCGCTGCTGGCGCGTCTCGGGCTCGACTCCTGAACTCGTCGGCCGGCCCTCTTGACGTTGCGCTGAACAGAGTGTTGACTGAAACAGAACATTGTTCTATTCGGTTGGGACATTTATTTTACGGAGGTTGCTATGGCGCAACTCGAACGGCGCACGTTCCTGAAGGGAACTGCGATGCTGGCCGCGATGTCCGCCACCGGGCTCGTGACAGCCTGTGGCTCCGACGGAGAGCCGAAGGCCGACCTGAAGGAGCTCACGCTTCAGCTGTCCTGGATCAAGAACATCCAGTTCGCCGGATGCTTCGTCGCAGACTCCGAGGGGTACTACCGCGACGCGGGGTTCTCGAAGACCACCATTCTCCCCGGCGGACCGAACACCGCACCCGCGACAGTGGTGAACTCGGGAAAGGCGCTGGCCGGATTCATCTCACTGCCCAGTGCCGCCAGCGCCATCGGTGAAGGGGCCGATATCCGCATCATCGGCACCAAGTACCAGCGCAACCCCTCGGGGATCGCGTCTCTGGCCGACAACCCGATCCTCGAGCCGAAGGACCTGGTCGGGAAGCGCGTCGGCGTCCCCGCGGCCAGCCTGCCCGAATGGAACCGCTTCCTCAGCGTGAACAAGATCCCGGAGAGCGAGGTGAAGACGGTCTCGGTGCAGTTCGACCCGCAACCCCTGCTCAACGGAGAGGTCGACGGCTGGTACTCGTTCGTCATCTCCCAGCCGAACCAGTTGCGCGCGCGTGGCGCCGAGGTCGAATTCCTCTCCTTCCACGACTACGGGCTCGCCACCGTCGCGGAGGGATACATCGTCAGCACCGAGACACTCGCCTCCGACAAGGAGGCGCTGGTCAACTTCATGGCGGCGGATGTCCGCGGCTGGCGCACATCGGTCGAAGACCCCGAGCTGGCTGTCAAGCTGACGGTCGAGAAGTATGGCAAGGATCTCAAGCTCGACCTGGCGACGACCCGGCTCGAGATCGCCACTCAGAACGAGCTGGTGCTCACCGACACCTCCCGCGAGCAGGGACTGGCCTACGTCAGCCCCGAGCAGCAGGCGCAGGCGGTCGAGGTGCTTGCCCTCGGCGGGATCGACATCGACGTGAAGACCCTCTTCGACATGTCGGTTCTCGACGAGGTGTACAAGGAACATCCCGACCTGAAGAAGATCGATGCGTAGTGGCGCATCACTATGATCGTCTAGTTCAAGTTCGGGACACTCAGGGCCTTCTCCACGTCGGTGCGGTCTCCGGCGACGACGTCGTCGATCTGACCACCGCGCACCCCACCGGGGCGGCGTCGGTCGTGCAGATCTTCACCTCCGTGGCCGAGCGAGAGCTGCTCTCACACGTCGGGCAGCTGGCAACGGAGGCGGAGCAGGCGAGTCCTCGCTGGTCGTACAGCGAGCTGATGAACGGCGAGGACCCGGACTGGCGGCTGGACGCTCCGATCCATGCTCCCGAGATCTGGGGCGCCGGCGTGACGTACCGGGCCTCCCGGTTCGCCCGGCAGCAGGAGAGCGAGGTCGACAGCGACTTCTACCGGCGCGTCTACGACTCCGATCGGCCCGAGATCTTCCTCAAGACATCTCAGATGCTGCGGGTGACCGCGCCCGGCGAGCCGATCGGGCTGCGCAGCGACTCCTCGAGCACCGTCCCGGAGCCGGAGCTGGCGCTTGTCCTGGGACGCGCCGGTAAGATCGCCGGGTACACGATCGCCGACGACGTCACCGCGCGCGACATCGAGGCGCAGAACCCTCTCTACCTTCCACAGGCGAAGATCTTCACCGGGTGCTGTGCGATCGGCCCCAGCGTCCTCATCGCCGGAGGCGACGAGGATCCCCACACCTGGTCGATCACCCTCGACATCGTCCGAGGCGACGAGCTGGTCTTCACCGGCAGCACGTCGGTCAAGGAGATGACGCGTTCCCTGGACAGCCTGGTGCACTTCCTCAGCCGCTCCAACGAGGTGATGCCCGGAACCGTCCTCATGACCGGGACCGGCGTGGTGCCGGCCGAGGAGTTCGCCCTTCAGCCGGGTGACCGCGTATCGATCTCGATACCTGAGCTCGGCACCCTGACCAATGTGGTCGCCATGCCGACGCGATGACAACAAGAGAAGAAGAAGAGAGGCTTACTGCTCATGGATCGACACGCCACCGCCGACAGGTTGAGAGCTCTGTACTCGGGAGTGATCGCTGATGCCCTCGACGGCTCTGGACTGAACCGGCAAGTGCTTCCCGCCGGCATCGTGCCGCTCGGCTCGCACCACCGCATTGCCGGACAGGCGTTTCCCGGGTACGGGACTCCGTCCGAGGACCCATCGGAGAATCGGATGATGGACCAGCTCACCATGCTCGAGCAGATCCAGCCCGGGCAGGTCTGTGTGCTGGCCTGCGATGACGCCGAGCGCAGCTGCGCTCAGTGGGGCGAGATCATGAGTCGCACGATGATCGAGCGCGGCTGTGTCGGCGCTGTGTTGGATGGTGGTCTCCGGGACACCGATCTCGTCCAGGAGCTCGACTTCCCCGTCTTCTACGGCTACCACAGCCCCGCGTCGTCGATCGGGCGATGGGCGGTACGCGAGTGGCAGTGCGCGGTCACGATCGGCGGCGTGACCATCGCGCCCGGTGACTGGGTGATGGGAGACCGCGATGGTGTCGTGGTCATCCCCCAGCACGTGGTGGAGGACGTGCTGGCCGACAGCGAGAAGAAGGCGGAGACGGAAGCACAGATGCGACGCGAGCTCGCGGAGGGTGGGGCCATCACCGATCTGTACGCCCGGTACGGGAGCGTGTGAATGTCGACCATCGAGCTGCCCGCGCGTGAAGTCCCCGTCGTCGGCCGGCACCAGGTCGTCGTCGTCGGGGGAGGGCCCGCTGGTGTGGGAGCCGCGGTCGCTGCTGCGAGACACGGAGCGGACGTCTGTCTCGTCGAGCGATACCCGTATCTGGGTGGGCTCGCCTCTGGTGGCATGGTCCTGGTGCTCGACGACCTCACCAACGAGCACGAGCTCACGGTGACGGGCATCAACCAGGAGTACATCGACAGGATGACCGCGCTGGGCCTCGCGGTGACGCCTCCACGCGACGACTGGGGGACGTCCGCGGAGTCATGGCGGCGTTGGGCCCACTGGGGCCTCTTCGACTTCCGTGGCGACGCTCCCGGCAAGCAGAAGCCGATCACCTACGCCGCCGCGTTCGACCCCGACGGGTGGAAGCGAGTCTCCAACGAGTTGGTCTCGGAGGCCGGCGTGGTGACCCGGCTGCACAGCTGGTTCGCCGAGCCGATCATGGACGGGTCACGGATCCTCGGCATCGTGACCGAGTCGAAGGAGGGACCGGGCGCGTTGCTCGCGGATGTCGTGGTGGACACCACGGGCGACCTGGACGTCGCAGCTCGTGCCGGTGCTGGATGCGCCGACTCGCAGTACATGGTCACCCCGGTCTTCAGGCTGGGCGGTGTCGATGCCGACAGGGCTGAGGAGTTCGAGTTCACCGATCCCGCCGCAGCCAAGGTGAACCGTACGGCGAAGCGGATCCTCGGTGGAGCCTGGGACATCTGGTGGATGCGAACGCCCTTGCCGGGGGTCGTCTGGTGCAATTGCCCGCACTTCAGCGACATCGACGGTCTCTCGGTAAACGACCTCACCCGGTTGGACTTCCTCGGCCGCGAGCGGATGGCCGAGCTCATCGCCTATGTCCGCTCCACCTGGCCCGGTTTCGAGAACGCCTACCTCGTCGACGTGGCTCCCCAGGCCGGCGTGCGCGCCACTCGGCTACTCCAGGGCGAGTACGTCGTCACGAAGGAGGACATCCTCACCCGTCGCCACTTCCCGGACTCGGTCGCCCGTGGCCGCGACTACTACACGCCCTACCGGGCGCTTCTCCCTGCGGATGTCGACCAGCTCCTGGTCGCCGGACGTCACTACTCCGCGACCGCCGAGGCGCAGCGGATGGGCAGGGAGATCGGTCCCTGCATCGCGCAAGGGCAAGCTGCCGGTCTGGCCGCGGCGATCGCGTCGTCGGAGCGCCGGACGGTCCGGAGCGTGGACGTCGCCGACCTTCAGCGCAAGCTGCGCGAGCAGGGGTCTGATCCTGGCGACGTGCCGTCCGCCAACGCGACGGTCTCGGATCATGCGGAGGCGGCGTCGTGATGCGTCCGTTGGACGGCGTCCGAGTCATCGACCTGACCCAGGTGTTCATGGGTCCGTGCGCCGCGCAGACGCTCGGTGACTTCGGAGCCGATGTGATCAAGGTCGAGCGGCCCGGCACGGGTGAGATATCCCGGGCGGCCATCTCGGACCCGCTCGGCGAGCTCAACCCCGTCTTCGCCAGCCTCAATCGCAACAAGCGCGCCGTCGCGCTCGACCTCCGCTCCCCCGCCGGAGCCCAGGTGCTGCACCGCCTCCTCGAGACTGCGGACGTGCTGCTCAGCAACTTCCGTCCCGGAGTGATGGAGAAGCTGGGCCTCGGCTACGACTCGCTCCGTGTCCTCAATCCGCGTCTCATTGCGGCCTCCGGGTCTGGGTTCGGTCTCACCGGCCCGATGGCGATGAAGCCCGGGCAGGATTTCCTCGCTCAGGCGGCTACCGGCATGATCGCGCGGCGGACAGATCCCGGTTCGGCACCCGTCCCACCCACCACTGCCACTGCCGACTACATCGCCGGCCAGCACCTGGTCCAAGGGATCCTGCTGGCGCTCCTCGCCCGAGAGCGGACCGGTCAGGGGCAGCAGGTCACGGTGTCGCTCTACTCGTCCATGATCGCGGCGCAGATGCAGGAGGCGACAGTCCAGAGGATGAGAGGTGCGGAGCTCAACTGGGCGACGACGCTCCTCACCGGCGTCTACACCACCCGTGACGACGCCATCATGATCGTCGGGAGCTTCTCGCAGTACGCCAATCCATTGGACACGTTCGCCGAAGCGCTCGGGATCGCCGCCTTCGCGGATCCCGCGTTCGCGACCATCGAGGCGGCGATCGAGGCGGCACCGCACCTCGAGCAGTTGCTGCAGGATGCCCTCAACGGCCTGACCGCCACAGAGGCACTCGACTCCTTGGAAGCCGCGGGAGTCCTGTGTGCGCCGGTCAGGACGCTCGCCGACGCCCTCGAACAGGAGCAGACAGCCGTCAACGGCCTGCTGCTGGACATCCCGGTGGGCGACGGCGAGCTGGTCCGTACGATCTCGAACCCGGTCCAGCTGCATGGGACGCCGGCAGACGTGCACGCTCCGCCCCCTCGCGTGGGAGAGCACAACGAGGCCGTCCTCGCCGAGCTGGGATACGCCGCGGACGACGTGGAGATCTTGCGCGCGCAAGGCGCGTTCGGCCGCGCGGGATCGGTCCCCTCATGACCAGCATCGAGGTCAGCACGGAGGATGGCGTCGCTCGTGTCACCATCAACCGCCCGCACCGGATGAATGCTCTGGACCGGGACGCGGCCGCGGAGCTGGCCGCGGTCTGGGGCGTCCTCGAGGAGGATCAGACCCTCCGTGCCGTCGTGCTCACCGGTGCCGGCGACCGCGCGTTCTGTGCTGGTGCGGATCTCAAGTCCGCTGCCGACCCGGCCTCGACGTACTGGCTGCGCGACGAGCACGGATTCGGGGGCCTGGGCCTTCGCCCCCGGCTTCCGGTCCCCGTCATCGCGCGTGTCAACGGCGCCGCCGTCGGCGGCGGCCTCGAGCTCGTCCTCGGATGCGATCTGGCCGTCGCGACCACCGAGGCCGTGTTCGGCCTTCCGGAGCCGATCCATGGTCGCGTCCCTCTCGGGGGAGGCGCGATCGGACTGCCTCGTCAGATCCCTCGCAAGCTGGCCATGCAGCTCCTCCTGACCGGTCGACCGATCGACGCTCTCGCCGCGATGAGGTTCGGCCTCATCAACGATGTCGTACCCGCGGACCAGCTCGATTCAGCCGTCGACGACCTCGTCGGAGCCATCCGGCAGGGCAGCAGGAGCAGTCTTCGCGCCATTCTGGCCATCGTCGAGCGCACCGGACACCTGCCGCTTCACGAGGCCCGCGCGCTCCGCATCCCCGAAGTCGTGACGATCTTCGACGAGGAGAGCTCCGTTGAGTGAGGTCCAGGACACCCAGCGCGTCCAACGCGCCGAGTGGTTGGAGCGGATCGCACGCCATCTCCGAGACGCGGCACCCGAGCTGGTGGCCATCGCCGTGTCCGAGACCGCTCTTCCGGTCCCGCGGCTGGAGGGCGAGGTCGAACGCACCGCCTTTCAGCTCGAGCACCTCGCGGGCGTTCTCCGCGATCCGGGCTTCCTCGCCGACATTGTCGACGAGCCGTCCGCTCACCCGGCGGGTCCCCAGGCGCGCTTGCTGCGCACCTGGGAGCCGCTCGGCCGGGTCCTCGTCTTCGCCGCCGGGAACTTCCCGTTCGCCTTCTCGGTCGCGGGAAACGACGTCGCGTCCGCCTTGGCCGCGGGCTGCCCGGTCACGATCAAGGCCCATCCAGGCCATCTCGGCGTCAGCCGGGCGACGAGGGCGCTGGTCGACGACGTGCTCCACGCTGCGCAGGCTCCGGAGGGAGTCTTCGAGTATCTGGAGTCGGAGAGCGGCGCACTTGAGCTGGTCCGCACGGGTGATCTGGGCGCCGTCGCCTTCACCGGCTCGCGACGGGTCGGGCGTCTCCTCTACGACGAGTGCGCCGCGCGCCCGGTGCCGATACCGATGTACGGAGAGCTCTCCAGCATCAACCCCGTCCTGGTGACTCCGGGCGCGACCGCCGAGCGTGGCGCCGCGATCGCCGAAGGGCTGGTCCAGTCCTTCACGCTCGGCACCGGCCAGTTCTGTACGAAGCCAGGGCTCGTGTTCGTTCCTGCCGACGACGACTTCGTCGCCCAGGTGCTGCAGCACCTGGGCGAGGTTCCGCCGCACAGCATGCTGGAGCAGCGCTTCGCCGACGGGTTCCGTCGCCGCCTGGCCGAGATGTCGCGTGAGCCGTGGGGCGTGTTGCACACCCCGGGGGCCGGTGCGTTCTCCGTCGGTGACCGCGAGGCCCTGCCGGCCCTGCTGGAGACTACGACGAGCACTTTCCTCGACAACCGGAACGCTCTGATGGAGGAGTGCTTCGGTCCCATCACGGTCGTCGTCCGCTACCGGTCGATCAATGATCTCCATCAATGTCTCGTCGCCCTGGAAGGCCAGCTCACTGCCACGATCCACGCCGCGGACGACGAGTTGACCACGGTGCGAGGCCTGACGAAGGTCCTGGCCCGGCGCGCTGGTCGTATCGTCTGGAACGGGTGGCCGACCGGCGTCGGCATCGGCTCGGCCATGACGCATGGCGGGCCGTACCCCTCCGCCACAACGCCGTCGTCCTCGATCGGTGCCAGCTCGATCGCCCGGTTCCTACGCCCGATCACCTACCAGGGAGCGCCTCCGAGCGTGATTGCCAGCTGGTCCTCGGCGCTGTGACGATCGCCCTCACGGGATCGAGACGGACTTGACCTCCGTGAACCGAGTCACGGCATCGGGCCCCAGCTCTCGGCCGAGGCCGGACTGCTTGACACCGCCGAACGGCAGTCCCGGGAAGACGGCATCGTGGGAGTTGACCGAGATGTTGCCCGCCTGCACGGAGCGGGCGACACGCAGAGCGCGGTGAACGTCGCGAGTCCAGATCGACGCCGCCAGTCCGAAGTGCGAGTCGTTGGCGAGCCGTACGGCATCCGCCTCGTCATCGAAGGGGACCACGGTCGCCACCGGCCCGAAGATCTCCTCCCGCGCATACGACTCCTCTTGACGCTCCGAGAGGAGCACCGTCGGAGGGAACCAGTAGCCGCGTCCGCCCGGCGCCGAGCCCTGGATCAAGGGGGTGCCGGCTGCCTCCACCACCGCGACGACATGATCGAGCCGGTCCTGGGAGATGAGCGGCCCCATCTGAGTCCGCGGCGATGCCGGGTCGCCGACGACCAGGGTGTCCACGTGCTCGTGCAGGAGACCCAGGAACTCCTCGAGTACCCGGCGCTGGACCAGGATCCGGCTGCGCGCGCAGCAGTCCTGTCCGGCGTTGCTGAAGCTGCCCCTTGCCGTTGACGCCGCAGCCTCATGCAGATCCGCATCGTCGAACACGATCGACGCGCTCTTGCCGCCGAGCTCCAGCGTCACGTGCTTGATGTCGTGAGTGGCCGCCGCGAGCACTCTGCGGCCGACGGCCGGGGAGCCGGTGAACACCACGCCGTGTACCTCAGGGTGCTCGGCCAGACGCGCACCAGCCACCGGCCCGGTTCCGGGCACGACCTGCAGCAGGCCGGGCGGCAGGCTACTGTCGCGCGCGATCTGTGCCAGCCTGAGCGCCGACAGCGGGGTGAGCTCCGCGGGCTTGACGACGACCGCGTTGCCGGCGGCCAGCGCGGGCCCGACGGTCCATCCGGAGATGGTGATCGGGAAGTTCCAGGGGACGATCGCGGCAACGACGCCCAGGGGCTCGTGAATCGTGAACCGGAGCCCCGATGTCGTGGGTGTCGTCGTGCCCAGCAACCGCTCCGCACCCCCGGCGCTGTAGCGCAGCACCTCCACGAAGTTGTCCACGCTCCATTCGGCCACTCCGGTCAAGTGGCCTGAGTTCATCCTCTCGATCTCGGCGAGTGATGCCCGCTCGCGCTGCACGGCGTCGGCGAACGCGAACAGCCGGACGGCGCGCTCGCCGGCGGGGAGAGCTGCCCAAGCATGTTGCGCCACGGCCGCCCGCGCGACGGCCTCGTCGACATCGGCCACCGTCGCGTGCGGGACGGTGGCCAGCTGCTCCTCTGATGCTGGATTGATGACAACCTGGGAGTTCATCGGCGTACAGTATCAGGACGCAACTGCGAATAGAACGGAATTCTATTATGAGCGCCTCCCTCGGCTCGTCCGGTGTCCTCGGGCCACGCCTCACCGATGTCCTCGCCGCCGTTCACGACCGGCTGTTCCCGGCGGGGCGTGGGCAGCCGGGTGCGGTCGAGATCGGCTCGATCGGGTACGTCGCGCGTGCGCTGGAGGATGATCCCGGTGACCTGGCCGAGAGGTATCGGATGTTCTTGGTCACGCTCGACTCCGTTGCCCGGAAGCGGCATGGGCAGGGCTTCTCCCGGATGGACCCGCGCCAACAGGACGCGCTGCTGCGCGAGATGCAGGCTGGCCGGCTGGCAGCCGAGCTGCCTCCGGAGAGCCAGCGCTCGGTGTTCGTCGTCGTCCTGGAGCATCTGCGCGAAGGGCTGTTTGCCGATCCGCGCCACGGAGGCAATTGCGACGGCGCCGGATGGCGTCTCCTGGATCACCCGGGGTACCGGCCGCTCAACGAGGAGTCCCAGTCGTTCGCGACGCAGCCCGAGCCGTGGCGGCCCCCCGTGGAGGTGGGGCCGCCCACCGCTGGTTCCGAGACGGAGCAGCTGGCGATGGGCGCCTACCTCGACGCCCTGGCTCGGGCCCCCGAGGAGGTGGACGTCGTGGTCGTGGGCCTTGGCGCGACGGGTTCGCTGGCCACCTCGGTGCTGGCCGGCGCCGGACTCTCCGTGGTCGCACTCGAGGCCGGGCCGTGGCGACTCGACCAGGACTTCCGTCCGGACGAGCTCGAGCAGTCGTTCTACGGCAGGGCGGCGCTGGGGCAGAAGTTCACCAGCGAACGCCCCACCTACCGCAGATCTCCCGAGGAGCCGTCCGAGCCGCTGTCGTTCTCGCTGGGCCGGATGGTGAACGGCGTCGGGGGCTCTCTGGCCCAATACGCGGCATGGCTTCGCCGGTTCCATGAGTGGCACTTTCGGCCGCGATCCCACCTCGTGGATCTCTACGGTCGAGACGCTCTCCCGGATGGCTCGACACTGGTCGACTGGCCCATCACCTATGCCGACCTGGAGCCGTACTACTGTGCCGTCGAGCACCTCGTCGGTGTCTCCGGCGATGACGCGAACCCGTTCGTACGCCGCAGCCGGCCACTGCCGATGCCGCCCCTCAGGGAGTTCCCGCTGGGGCAACGGTTCACAGATGTCACCCGGCGCCGGGCGTGGCACCCGCACCCCGTGCCGGTCGGGATCAACTCGGTCGCCTACGGAGGCCGTCCGGCCACGGACTACAGCGCGTGGAGCAACGGGTTCGGGATCTTGGCGCGAGACCGTTGGCATCCGCAGTTCGACCTGATCCCCGCGGCTGTCGCTGGCGGCAACGCCACCGTGCGGACGCATTGCCGGGCTCTGGCGATCGTGACGGACCGCGACGGACGCGCGCGGGCCGTGCGCTACGTGAACCCCGAGGGTCACATCGTCGAGCAGCGCGCCCGGGCAGTCGTGCTGGCGGCGTACACGTTCGAGACCGTCAGGCTGATGCTGCTCTCCGCCGACAGCCGCCACCCTCAAGGGCTCGGCAATCAGACTGGCCAGCTCGGACAGCACTTCATGCCCAAGATGTTCCTCAACAGCTTCGGTCGCTTCCCGGGGGCCAGATTCAATCGCCATACCGGACCCGCCGCACAGGCCGTCGCCATCGACGACCTCCTCTCCGATGGCTTCGACACGTCCAGCCTGGGGTTCGTCGGCGGCGGCACGATGAGCGTCGCGCAGCAGGCGCTTCCCCTCCAGTTGAGCCGGGATCCCCGACCGGCCGATGTTCCCGCCTGGGGTGACCGCTATCGCGAACACCTCCTCGGCTGGCAGGAGCTCGGCGGCATCTGGATGCAGCCCGATGCCCTGCCCTACCAGGGCAACAGCCTCGATCTGGACCCCTGGCGAACGGACAGCAGCCCCTTGGGCCTCCCAGTGCTGCGGGTGACCTATTCGCTGCGCGACAACGAGCGGCGCCTGGGTGGATGGATGCAAGGCGAGGCAGAGGAGCTGCTGCGAGAGATGGGGGCGACACAGACCTGGCGTGGCCCCGAGTTCACCGGCGCCGGCTCGAGCCACGACCTGGGTGGATGCCGGGCTGGCGACGACCCCTCCTCGTCGGTTGTCGGACCCGGTCTGGAGGTACACGACACTCCCGGACTCTTCGTGTTCTCCGGTGCGGCCTTCCCGTCATGCCCCGGTACCAATCCGACTCTGACCATCATGGCCTGGGCCCTCCGAGCAGCGGAAGGTCTCGCCACGTCCCTGGGAGGCGACATCACGTAGCAGGGTTGCCGCCGGGGAGGCCAGGACCGATCGACGCGCCGGCAGGCTTCATGGCCTATCCCAGGCCGAGCCAGGCGAGAATGCTCAGCACGTTGAGCGGTGAGGGCAGCATGGCCTTGGCCTGCTCCTCGGTCTTGCCCTGGACCTTGGCCGCGCACCTGGTGCCGGCGCTGGGGGCGATCGTCTTGATCAGGTTGCCGAGCACCGGGATCTGACTGGTGCAGAAGCCCAGCGCGGCAGCGAGCGTGTCCAGCGTGTCGACGACCGGCGTGGTGATCGGATCCACCGCCTTGCCGATCGGCTCGGTCACCGTCTCGATGGCCTTGGTCGCCTTGGCGATCGGGTCCTTGGCCTTGCCCGGAGGGCTCGGAGTGGACGTGCTGCCGCCGGGCCTGCCGCCGCCGGAGTCGTTCCCGGTGGTCGGAGCCGGTGGCGAGGACGCCGCCGGAGCGGTCGGGTCGGTCTTGGCGCGGACCTTGGTCTGGTGCTTCTTGGCATTGGTCGCCGCGGTGTAGCTCGGGGTGAAGATCGTGCCGCCATAGGTGCCCGACGGGATCGTGGCGTAGTCGCCCTGGCTGTAGGCCGCCATGATCCGGAGCACCAGGTCGACGTAGGAGCGGCTGTGGTTGTAGCGGAGGACCGCGGCCTCCTGACCGGTCCGGGAGGAGAGGTCGTCCGTGCCGGAGCAGAGGTAGACCGCCGCGGCGAGCGAGGCGTCGTCGATGTCCTGAGGGTTGCGCTGGCCGTCGCCGTCGGCATCGACCTTGACCGCGGCCCAGGTCGAGGGGATGAACTGCATCGGGCCGACGGCGCGGTCGTAGACCGCGTCCCGGTCGAGCCGGCCGGCGTCGGTGTCCATGATCGCCGGGGTTCCGTTCCTGCCGTCCAGGAGCGGGCCGAACACGCCGGGACGGCTGACGCCGTCGGCATCGAGGATGTTGCCGCCGTACCGCCCGTGATCGGACTCGACCCGGCCGATCGCGGCGAGGAGCTCCCACGGGATGTGGCAGGTGGTGTCGGCGGCGTTGATGATCTGGGCGCCGCGCTGGTACGCCGACAGGGCGGCGGCCGGGATGCCGTTGGTCGACGCCGCGGAGACGACGGCGTCCTCGGAGCCGGCCGGGACGGCCGGGGCGATGGTGCCGGGGACCGGCACGCTGGCCGGGGTCTTGATCGCCTGGCTGGGCATGGTGGTGCCGTCAGGGAGGCCGGAGGAGGAGTGGCTGCCGGAGGCGGTGGCCGACTGCACCTGGGCGACGCTCGCGGTCCAGGCCGCGGAGAGCAGCGCCAGCGGCACCAGCGTCACCGCCTTCACCGTGCGGCTCATCGGCCGCCCAGTCGCCGTGGTGGACATGTGTGCGTCTCCCCGTTCCCCGACCCGTCCGGATCCCACCGAGCATCCCACTCGGTCCAACGAGCATGTCGTCAAACGGTCACGTCGGCATGGGAAACGCCCGATTCGGCCGCCGAAGTACCTGTGAAACGGAGTACGTCCCAGACCATGACGCGAAAACCGGCGTCGACACCCCGGAGTACCCCGAGCATGCCCCGGCATGTCACGGGCACGTCCCGGACCGCCCGCGGGAGGCGGTGGCCCGCGGGTTGGCGCGGTCGGAGACAATGCCGGGGTGTCCTTGAGCAGCCCGAACGACGCCTCCTCGGCCGGTGTCTCCGCGGCTGCTGCGGTGTCCGCCTCCGAGAGTCTGTTCTCCCGCGCACGAGCGGTCACCCCGGGCGGGGTGAACTCCCCGGTGCGCGCGTTCGCGGCGGTCGGGGGGACCCCCCGCTTCATGGTCTCCGGCGAGGGCGCCTGGCTGACCGACGCCGACGGCAACCGGTACGTCGACCTGGTCTGCTCGTGGGGTCCGATGCTGCTCGGTCACGCGCACCCGGCGGTCCAGAGCGACGTGCTCGCCGCGGTGGGTCGCGGCACGTCGTACGGCACCCCGACGGTCACCGAGGTGGAGCTCGCCGAGGAGATCGTGGCGCGCACTCCGATCGAGCGGATCCGGCTGGTCAGCTCGGGCACCGAGGCCACCATGTCGGCCATCCGGCTCGCCCGCGGCTTCACCGGCCG
>CAZTHV010000024.1:6783-18743 GCA_964613165.1 uncultured Marmoricola sp. | reverse complement strand
GTCCGCATCGACACCCCCGGTGAGGCGAACTACTACCGCAACGGCGGCATCATGCAGTACGTCCTGCGCAACCTACGCGCGCAGGCCTGAGCCAGGGCTGGCTACTGGGCTACTGGGCCGAGCTGGCGACCGCTCGGCTCAGCCCAGCAGCTCCGCCAGCCAGGAGTCGAGATCGACGTGCTCGGTCTCGACTCCGCTGGGCACGGTCGCCAGGGTGGCGTCCAGGAACTCGCTGATCTGGCGGGTGGGAAATTGCAGCAGCGTGCTGTCGCCGTCGTTGTGCAGCTCGACGATCACCACCGCCTCGCCCCGTGAGCCCAGACACGGCCAGACGTGGACGGCGCCCTCGCCGGTCGGCTCGTAGATGCCCCCGAGCAGCAGCTCGCGGGCGAAGCTCCAGCCGACGATGCCGCTGGGACTCCGCAGCAGCATGCTCACGGCGTACGGGTCGGCGGGATCGTAGACGAGCTCCGAGATCACCTCGCGCTCCTCCCCGGAGTCGACCGAGGTGATCTGCCGGGCCTGGGTGACGGTGGTGGTGAGCTTGCTGTCCATCGGAGTTCCTTGCGGTGAGTGATCTGGCTGGGAATGGAACGGCGCTGGGCCGCCGCTATGACGCCGAATCGTCGATCTGTCTCGGTTCGTCCACCTCGAGGGGACCGGTGACCCATCCGGTGCTCGTCGAGAGCTACGCGAGATAGCACGAAATCGTTACAAAACGGACAGCGATCGACTACCGTGCCGCCATGCTCCCCCTGCGTGCTCTCCTGCGTGCCCCCCGGTCGCTCTGCCGCAGCACCCGTCGAGGAGCCGGAGCCGTGCTCTGCGCCGTGACGGCCGTCCTCGCCGTGCTGATCTCGCCGCTGCCCGCCGTGGCCGACGCCGGGGTGACCATCGACGTGACGGTGATCCGGGTGTCCGGGCTCGGCGTCGAGGGTGTCCTGGTGAGCGCGTTCCGCTACGAGAACGACCGCTGGCAGGCCTATGCCTCGGAGTCCGCCCCGTTCGAGAGCGACACCGCACAGGTCAGGCTGGAGGTGCCCGCCGGGGGCGAGTACCGCGTGTGCGCCCAGGACCCGGCCAATGCCTACGTGATGACCTGCTACGGCGGAGGGATCTCGCCGGACGACGAGGACAACGCGCCGGTGCCGCTGGCGGGCGGTCATGGGTCGGTGACCCTGCAGCTGCGCGCGCCCACCGCGATCAGCGGCACGGTCCACGACGACCGGGACGAGCCGATCGCCGGGGCCGCGGTGCGGATCACTCGTGCCGGCTCCGGTGGGCTGGCGACGGTGTACACCGAGACCGACGGCACCTACCAGCTGCCGGTGAACGAGGGCAGCTACCTGGTCGCCTTCGACGCGGACGGGCATGTCGCCGTGTACTACGACGACGTCGCCGACCCCGAGGACGCCGAGCTGGTCAGCCCGACCGAGGACGTCCCGGCGGAGCACGTCGACGCCCGGCTGGATCGTCTCGCCACGATCAGCGGGCAGGTCGCGACCGCTGGTCTGACCGAGGACGAGATGGACGGCCTGGCGGTGGTCGCTCTCGACGGCGACGACGAGGTGGCTCGCGACGACGAGCTGGTCGACGGCAACTACACGCTGGGTGACCTGGTGGCGGGGGACTACCGCGTCTGCGTGGCGGAGTCGGTCGCGGTGGCGGCCGGCACCTGTCTGGACGAGATACCGGTCGCCCCACCGGAGCAGGTGACCGGCGCCGACCTCACGCCGAAGCTCAAGGGGCGAATCATCGGTACGGTGACCGGTGCCGACGACGAGCCGCTCGCCGGCGTCACGGTCACCGCCTTCGTGGAGACGGACGACGACTGGAGGACGGTCAGGTCGGTCACCACGGCCGTGGACGGCGGCTACGCGCTGCGCCTGGACGCCGGGCTGTACAAGATCCGGTTCTCCGGCGCCGGGCATCAGCGCGAGTTCTACGACGACGTGGCGATCCTTGCCGACGCGGACCTGCTCGCCGTCACCGACGAGCACGACACGATCGCGGACGCCGAGCTGGAGCCCGGCGGGACGATCAGCGGCACCATCGCCGGTCCGACGGGCGACGACCTCGCCGGGATCCGGGTGGTGGCCTACGCCGATGGAGGATCCGGCGGATGGCAGGAGGTCGCCGACGCCGAGGATCTGTCCGGCAATGCCTATGCCGTGGGTGGCCTGCCGCCGGGCGCCTACCGGGTCTGTGCCGTCGTCCAGGGAGTCGCCTGGCGGGCCGGCTGCGTCGGCGGCCTGACGGTCGAGGGTGCCACCGACATCGCCGTCGCCGGGACCGAGTCCTCCGGCGGTCACACGCTGACCCTCCAGCCGGCCGGCTCGTCGGTGGTGCTGACCGACCTAGTCGTGCAGGGGACGCCGGTCGTCGGCCAGACGCTCACCGTCTCGGCCACCCGGTCGCCGAGCAGCGCGACCGTCACCTGGACCTGGAAGCGCGACGGCACGACGGTGGGGACCGGAGCGGCGTACGTCGTCGCGCCCGCGGACGTGAGCCACACCTTGGTGGTCGAGGGCGTGGCCACCGCGACGTCGATGCAGCCCTGGGAGGGCATCGCCGGCCAGCTCGGCCCGGTCACCAAGGCCGTCTTCGCCGCGACTCCGGCGCCGGCGATCGCGGGAGCGACGGGTCCGTCCGGCGAGCCGCGCGTGGGCGACACGCTGCAGGCCGTCACCGGCGCGTGGAGCCCTGCTCCGGACACGGTCGCCTACCAGTGGCTGGTCGGCGGTCAGGACGCCGGCTCCGGGGCGACGTACCAGGTGAGTCCCGGAGACGAGGGCAAGCCGGTCCTGGTCCGGGTGCTCGGCGCTCGGGCGGGATACGAGGACCCGGACTGGCTGGAGTCGCCGGCCACGGCCGATGTGCTGGCAGCACCGGTCCTGCAGGCGGTGAGGTCGGCGGGCATCGGCGGCGCGGCGGTGGTCGGCGGCCGGCTGACCGCGGTGGTACCGGTCTGGAGTCCTGCCGACGTCACGTCGAGCTACGAGTGGCGCCTGGCCGGGAAGGTCATCGGCACGGGACCGAGCGTCGTCGTCCCGGTCGCCGCCCGGGGCGCGACGTTGCAGCTGACGGTCGCCGGCAGCCGCCCGGGGTCTGCCGGGGTGTCGCTGGAGCCGGTCTCCAGTCCCGTGATCGGAGCCGGGCTGATCGCCGTGCAGGCGGCCGTCAAGGTCAAGGGCAAGGCGAAGGTCGGCAAGAAGCTCAAGTACGCCGCAGAGCGGACGGCACCCGTTGCCTCGACCCGGTCCTACCAGTGGCTGCGCAACGGCAAGCCGATCAAGAAGGCGACCAAGCCGTCGTACAAGCTGACCAAGAAGGACAAGGGCAAGAGGATCTCGCTGCGGGTGGCGCTCGGGGCGACCGGCTACCAGCCGCTGATCCTGACCAGCACCAGGACCGCGAAGGTCAAGGCGAAGGCCAAGAAGTAGATTCCTCCCCGTGGACTCAGAGGGGCGGCGGGCTGTCCGGGTGATGGTCGTCGACGACCACCCGATGTGGCGCGAGGCGGTGGCCCGCGATCTGGGCGAGGCCGGCTTCGAGGTGGTCGCGACGGCCGCCGACGGCACCGAGGCGCTGGCCAGGTTCCCCGCCGTGCGGCCCGACGTGGTCGTCCTCGACCTGCAGATCCCCGCGCCCGACGGTGTCGCGGTGACCGCCGAGGTGCTCCGGACCCGTCCGGAGGCGCGGGTCCTGATCCTCTCGGCCAGCGGCGAGCAGGACGACGTCCTGGAGGCGGTCAAGGCCGGCGCGACCGGCTACCTGGTGAAGTCCGCGAGCCGCGGCGAGCTGATCGAGGCGGTCGCGCGGGTCGCGGGCGGCGACGCGGTCTTCACCCCCGGACTGGCTGGGCTGGTGCTGGGGGAGTACCGCCGGATGGCCGACGACCCGGTCGCTCCCGCCGCCGACGGAACCCCGCGGCTCACCGAGCGGGAGACCGAGGTGCTCCGGCTGGTGGCCAAGGGCATGTCGTACCGGCAGATCGCCGAGCGGCTGGTGGTCTCCCACCGCACCGTGCAGAACCACGTGCAGAACACGCTGCGCAAGCTCCAGCTGCACAACCGCGTCCAGCTCACCCGCTACGCGATCGCCCAGGGACTCGACGAGGACGACACGTGACTCCCGAAAGCGCGGGTTGGCCGGCGGGAAGAATCCGCCGAACGGTAGCGTTGTCATCATCGATCGGGAGGATGGGTGCAGATGGTGCTGTTTCGCCGGCAGCTCGGTGACGTGCTCCGCAACGAGCGGATGCGGCGCGGCATGACGCTGCGCGAGCTGTCCTCCTCCGCGCGGATCAGTCTGGGCTACATCTCCGAGATCGAGCGCGGGCAGAAGGAGGCCTCCTCCGAGCTGCTCGCCTCGCTGTGCGAGGCACTGGACGTGCCCCTGTCCGCGGTGCTGCGCGAGGTCAGCGACACGGCGGCGACCGAGGAGGCTCAGGAGATGGCACTGAAGGCCTCCACCACGCCGGTCGAGGTGGGTCGTCCCGCCCCCGGAGACGTCGTCGCCTCGGCTGCCTGACCTCCCGGCCAGCGCCTTCAGCTCACGCCCGTCGCGCTCTCCAGCGCCGCGATCTCGGTGTCGAGGTGAGTCAGCAGGCGCTGCAGGTGCGGCACGCTGCGGCGGCAGCCGGTCAGGCCGAAGCACATCATGTCGGCGTAGCTGGTGCAGGTGATGTTCAGGGCCATGCCCTGGATCGGGATCGACGCCGGGTAGGTCCCGACCAGCCGGGCGCCGTTGTAGTACTGCGGCTTCCGCGGGCCGGGCACGTTGCTGATGATCAGGTTGAACGGCGGCCGGACGATCCCGTGCAGGTGCAGCATCGGGGTGATGATCGACGGCGCCATCCCGACAGCGCTCATCGCCAGGATCTGGTTGGGCGTCATCGAGGCGAGCCCCTGCTTGCCCGCGCGCATCGAGTGGTGGATCGAGCGGAGCCGCTCCGCGGGATCGGGCAGATCGGTCCCCAGCCTGACCATCACCGCGCCGACGGCGTTGCCACCCTCGGCCGACGCCAGCTGCGACTCCTTGGCATTCAGGCCGACCGGGACCATCGAGACCAGCGTGGAGCCGGGCAGCGCGTCGTGCTCCAGCAGGTACGCCCGGACGGCGCCGCTGCACATCGCCAGGACCACGTCGTTGAGCGTCGTGTCCGAGGCCTTGGCGATCGCCCGGATCCGGTCCAGTGGCCAGTCCTGCGCAGCGAAGCGCCGCGACGCGGTGATCGGGACGTTGAACATGGTGCGCGGGGCGTACAGCGACAGCGCTCCGGTCTCGTTGCGGATTCCCCGGGTGAGCGTGCGGACGATGGCGGCCGGCATGCCGGCCGCGTCGGCCGTGATGCCCAGGGCCGTGCGCATCGCCTCGATCGGGACGCCCGCGAGTCGGCGCTCCGCCTCCGTGGCGGCCCGGCGCTCCCGGGCCGTGGGCCGGCTCGCCCAGGGCATCGGCATGCCGCGCTCGCCGGGATCGGTGGTGAACATGCTCTGCATCAGCCGCATTGCCGAGACGCCGTCGACCAGGGCGTGGTGGAGCTTGGTGTACATCGCCAGCCGACCGTCGTGCAGCCCCTCGACGATGTGCGTCTCCCATAGCGGGCGCTCGCGGGCCAGCGGGGTGCCGTGCAGCCGGGAGACCAGCTCGAGCAGCTCGCGGACGCGGCCGGGCTCGGGAAGCGCGTTGTGCCGCACGTGGTGCTCGATGTCGAACTGGCGGTCCTCGATCCACACCCACTGCCCGGCGGTGCCGATCGAGCGCAGTGGCCGCCTCCGGAACAGGGCGGCGACGTCCGGCTCGGCCATCGCCTGCTCGTACATCGTGCGGGCCGGGTTGTCCGGCCAGTCCTCCGGCGGCTCGAAGAGCTGCAGCCCGCCGACGTGCATCGGCTGGTTGCGGGTCTCGGCGATCAGGAACGCCAGCGAGGGCGGATCGATGGTGAGTGGCACACGATCACCCCTTTCGGTTCAAGGCAGGACTGCGTTCGTCGACGTCGTGGTGCCCTCAGGCGATCCCAGCTCGCGGATGACGGAGTCGACGACGGCGACCAGATCGCCCTGGGTCCGCTGGGCGACGGCGCGCTGCCGCTGATAGGAGGCGCCCCGGCGGGGGATCTCCTGGACCAGCGCCAGGTCGTCCACGCAGCCGAGCCGCCGGGCGACCGGCCGCAGGTCGTCGAGGAGGTCCTCCAGGTCCTCCAGCAGCAGCCGCTCGTTGTTGCTCTCGTCGAGGATGATCCAGGCGTCCAGGCCGTAGCGGGCCGCGCGCCACTTGTTCTCCTGGACGTGCCACGGAGGCATCGTCGGCAGCGTCTCACCGGCCTCCAGCAGGTCCTGCAGGTGCACCACCAGGCAGTGCATCAGCGCCACCAGGGCCCGCATCTCCCAGATGCTGGAGACTCCGTCGCAGACGCGGAGCTCGACCGTTCCGGTGCGTGGAGCCGGGCGGATGTCCCAGCGGATCTCGTCGATCAGCTCGATGACGCCGGTGGTGAGCAGGTCGTCGGCGTACCGCTCGAACTCCGGCCAGGTCTGGAACTGGAACGGCAGCCCCGCGGTCGGCAGCTGCTGGAACATCATCGCCCGATTGCTCGCGTAGCCGGTGTCCGTGCCGGCCCAGATGGGAGAGGAGGCCGAGAGCGCCTGGAGGTGGGGGTACCACTTGAGCAGCGCGCTCACGATCGGGATCGCCTGGTCCCGGCGTACGCCGACATGGACGTGCACGCCCCAGATCAGCATCTGGCGGCCCCACCACTGGGTGCGGGCGATCAGCTCCTCGTAGCGATGCCCCTCGGTGAGCTGCTGGGCCGACCAGGTCGCGAAGGGATGGGTGCCGGCGGAGTAGAGGTCGACGCCCAGCTCGGCGGCGAGCGGGCGGACCTTGGCCAGCATCTCCTCCAGGTCGGCGATCGCCTCGCCGGTGTCGCGGCAGATGCCGGTGGTCAGCTCGACGGTGTTGCGCAGCATCTCCTTGTGCAGCCGGGGCTCCTCGCCGTGGCGCTCCCGGACCAGCTCGAAGAGCTGCGAGGCGGCGTTGGCCAGATCGCGACTATCCCGATCGACGAGGGCGAACTCCCACTCCACTCCGAGCGTCGGCTGGGGCGAGTCGGCGAAGTCCAGGGCCACACCAGGATCGTTCCACACCGGTGGGCCGGACCGGCTCAGTCGCGGGTGGTCAGCCCGCGCAGCCGGGCGAGCCAGGGCAGGTGCGACCCGTCGTACGGCGCCCGCCGGCCGGTCACGGCCGCCAGCACCTCCGCGCAGCTGGTCTTGGCCGCCTCGACGATCTCGGCGGGATAGCCCAGCAGCTGCTGGTGCTCGGCGAACTCGTCCTCGTCGTCGATCCACACCCGGCCGTCGGGGTCGCGGATCACGTCGAGGTCCAGGTCGACCGCGCTGACCCGGTCGCTCCCGGAGGACCAGGTGGACGGGGTGGCGATGTCGACGTAGACGTCCACCGGACGGTCGGCGTCCAGGGCCGGGTCGTCGCCGTAGAGGGTGGCCACCCACCAGGAGTCCCGGGGGAGCAGCACCACGTGGTCGCACCAGGCGGTGAAGCCGCGATCGGGCTTGGCCAGCCAGGTGCCGGCGGGCACGCCGACCCAGTCGCCGTGCGCGTCGGAGCCGAGGGGCACCGCGTCGTACTCCCAGTGCGGCGCGTCCGGCCACTTGCGGGTGAGCACGCGGACCGTTCCGGTGAGATTCACCGGATCAGTGTGCCCGCACCGAGGCGCCTAGCGCGGCATGGCCCGCTTGGCGACCGCTGTGAAGACGTCCTGGTAGCGGGCCCCCAGCAGCTTGCCGAGGGAGTGGATCGCGTGCGCGTCGATGCCGACCAGCTGGCGGGGCTTGCCGTCCCGGACCGCGCGCCAGATGATGCCGGCCGCCTTGTCGGGAGTCATCCGGGCGAGCCGCTTGTCGAAGAACGAGCTCAGCACCTCGTGGTCCTCACCGGCGGTGACCCGTCCGTTGCGGGCGATGCCGGTCTTGATGCCGCCGGGATGCACGCAGGTGACCCCGACCGGGTGGCCGGCCAGCAGCATGTCCTCACGGACCGACTCGGTGTAGCCCCGCACGGCGTACTTGGCGGCGTTGTAGGTCGCCTGTCCCGGCATGCTGATCAGCCCGAAGAGGCTGGAGATGTTCACCAGGTAGCCGTCGCCGGACTCGATCAGGTGGGGGAGGAACTCCTGGGTGCCGTAGACGACGCCCCAGAAGTTGATCGACATGATCCACTCGAAGTCGTCGTACTCCAGCTCGGTCACCGGGCCGCTGTAGGTGACGCCGGCGTTGTTGACCGCGACGTTGACCCGGCCGAACTGGTCCCTGACGGCAGCGGCGTAGGCCACCATCGCGGCCTTGTCGCTGACATCGAGGTGGTCCGAGCGGACCTCGCGGGCGCCGGCATCCTTGAGCAGGTCGACCGTCTCGGCCAACCCGGTGTCGTCGATGTCCGAGACGGCCAGGAGCGCGCCCTTGCGGGCCGCGCGCACGGACAGCGCGCGGCCGATGCCCGAGCCGGCTCCGGTAATGACGACGACCTTGTCGGTGAGGGTGTTCATGCGGCGGGCTCCTCGACGGTGGCGGGGCTGGGACTGGTCACCGCGGCGGTCACGTCGTACCTCTCGGGGTCGAAGGTGCGCAGCAGCCGCCGGAAGGTGAAGGTGGCACGCGGCCACAGGGTGGTGTTGCGACCGTGCTCGTCGAGGTACCAGCTGGCGCAGCCCCCGGTGTTCCACACGGTCGGCCTCAGCCGGCGCTGCAGGTCGTCGTTCCACTCCCGCTGCGCGTCGGTCCGCGGCTCCACCGCTGCCAGACCGCGCTCGCCCATCGTCCGCAGCGCGCTGACCAGGTAGCTCGCCTGGGCCTCGATCATGAACACCATGCTGGAGTGCCCCAGCCCGGTGTTGGGCCCGATGATGAAGAAGAGGTTCGGGAACCCGTGGACGGTCGAGCCCTTGTACGCCGTCATGCCGGACTCGGCCCAGGCGTCGGCCAGCGTGCGGCCGTCGCGGCCCTTGACGTGGTGGGCTATCGGCAGATCCGTGGTGTAGAAGCCGGTGGCCACGATCAGGGCGTCGATCTGCCGCTCCGTGCCGTCGGCGGTGACCACGCCGGTCGGGGTGACGGAGGCGATCGGGTCGGTGATGACCTCGACGTGATCCCGCGACAGCGCCGGGTAGTAGGTGTTGGAGATCAGGATCCGCTTGCAGCCGATCCGGAAGTGCGGGGTGACCTTGCGGCGCAGCTCCGGGTCGGAGATGCCCTTGCGCAGGTTGCCCAGTGCCGCGCGGCGGGCGGGCTCGGCCATCCACGGCCAGCGGGTGAACGCCGGGACGAAGGTCTCGCGGCCCCAGTAGATCCCGGTGCGGTAGGCCTGCTGCAGGCCGGGGACCAGCCGGAAGCCGATCTTCTCGATGCGGGTGTAGGGACGGTCCCACCGCGGGATCACCCAGGGCGCGGTGCGCTGGTAGACGTCCAGGTGGCTCGCGACCCTGGCCACCTCCGGCACGATCTGGATGGCCGACGCGCCGGTACCGATGACCGCGACCCGCTTGCCGGCCAGGTCGTAGTCGTGGTTCCAGCGGGCGGAGTGGAAGATCTCGCCCTGGAAGCTCTCGATGCCCTCGATCTCGGGGAGCCGGGGCTCCGACAGCGGCCCGGTGGCACTGACCAGCGCGTCGGCGCGCACCGGCCCCGCGCTGGTCTCCACGTGCCAGCACTGGTCCGCCTCGTCCCAGGCGGCGTCCTGGACGGTCACGCCGAACCGGAACCGATCCAGCACCCCAGAGCGCTCGGCGGTCCGGCGCAGGTAGGCCTGGATCTCCGGCTGCGGGGAGAACGAGCGCGACCAGCCGGGGTTGCGGGCGAAGGAGTAGGAGTACAGCTGGCTCGGGACGTCACAGGCGGCGCCCGGATAGGTGTTGTCCCGCCAGGTGCCACCGACCTCGGTGCCGCGCTCCAGCACCAGGAAGTCGCCCTGGCCGGACTGCTCGAGCTTGATGGCCGCGCAGAGGCCGCCGAACCCCGCGCCGATGATCGCGACCCGGACGTGCCCGGGGAGGGACGGGACGGTGGCGGGCTTCTCGCTGGGCTTCTTGCTGGGCTTCTTGCTGGGCTTCTTGGCAGCCTTCTTGCCGGCACGGGTTCCAGTGGCCATGTCAGCAACCCTAACTCTCATTGAACGCTCGTCAATAGCGATGCCGGACAAAGGTCAGTAATGTGGCGCACATGACCATGACCGGGGGCTCGCGGGTGCGGATGACGCCGGAGAGCCGCCGCGAGCAGCTGCTCGAGCTGGGCACCCAGCTGCTGGCGACGCTCTCCTTGGAGGAGCTCTCCATCGAGCGTGCCGGGATCTCCCGCGGTCTGCTCTACCACTACTTCGGCAGCAAGCAGGACTTCCACCTGGCGGTCGTCCGGCGGGCGGTGGAGGACCTCTACGCGATCACCGCCCCGCGCGACATCGAGGATCCGCTGGAGCAGATGGTCGCCTCGCTCGGCGCCTACCTGGACTATGTGGTGGAGAACTACGCCGGCTACGTGTCGCTGGTGCGAGCCGCCAAGGGCGGCAACGAGGAGCTGCGGGCCATCTACGACGAGGCCCGGCGCGCGCTGACCGACCGGATCTTCGAGGCGACCGGGCCGGAGCGGCTGGCCGAGATGGGCGTGGTGGACACCCCCGGGATCCGGATGCTGGTGGACGGCTGGGCGGCGATGGTCGAGGAGGTGGCCGTCTCCTGGGCCGCAGACCCGCGTGGGCTCGGCAGGGAGCAGGTGCTCCGGCACCTCGCTCGGGCGCTGCCCGCGGTCGTCCTGGCCGGCTGAGTGACGGCTCTCCGCGGCGGTCACGGTCGCGGAGATGGCGCGGATATGGGCGGGATGTAATGGATCGGCGCCCCGATCCGCTCTCCAGGTAGTGACCTGTCCGCGATCAGCAGAGGAGCTGCTGCACCATGCTTAGCTACGTCACGTCCCGAACTCTCGCCGCCGCCGCGTTGGTCGCGTTGGTGCTGCCCGTCTCGGCGGCGTACGCCGAGGACGCGCCGCCCCCGCCGCTCTGCAACGGCAAGCCGGCGACGATCGTCGGCACCGACGGTGACGACACGCTGACCGGCACCGATGGTGACGACGTGGTCTGGCTCGGCGCCGGCAACGACACCTTCAACGGTCTGGCGGGCAACGACACCATCTGCGCCGGTGACGGCAACGACGTCATCGACGGCGGTGAGGGCGACGACTGGATCGACCTCGGTCCCGGCAACGACACGGTCACCGTGCTCTCCGGCAACGACACCGTCTGGGGCGGTCCGGGTGACGACCAGTTCCGGATCGAGGGCGGCAACGGGACCATCGGCGCCGGCGCCGGTGACGACATCGCCGACGTCCGGTACTTCACCGGCACGCTGAAGCTGGGGCCGGGCGACGACACGGTGCGCTTCGACCGGACCGCCGGGGTGCTCCGAGGCGGCCGGGGCAATGACAGCTTCTTCGTGCTGCCGCCCACGACGGACAGCCCGGAGGGAGTGCCCGCGACGGCGACCTCGTTGCTGCGCGGCGGTCCTGGCAAGGACCGGATCGACCTCAAGGGCGTGAAGGTGCCGGTCCGCATCGACGCCACCGCCCGCCAGGCCACGTGGGCGACCAACGCGATCACCTTCCGGGGCATGGAGATCTACGGCGGCGGTGACAGCGACGACGTGCTGCTCGGCAGCAGCCGGTCGGAGATCATCCGGGGCCACCAGGGCGACGACCTGATGCGCGGCTACGGCGGCAACGACACCCTCAACGGACAGCGGGGCTACGACATCGCCTACGGCGGCAAGGGCCGCGACAAGTGCAAGAAGGTCGAGGTCCAGCACGGCTGCTGAGACCGTGCGCGGAGGCGGCGCCGTCGGGGGGCGGCGCCGCCTCATCGTCCAGGAGCCGAGCCGGGGGTCACTGCCCTCCGGC
>CAZTHV010000024.1:2808-6773 GCA_964613165.1 uncultured Marmoricola sp. | reverse complement strand
GCCGGTCGGTACCTCAGGCTGATCCGATGGCGGTCCCGTGCCGACGACGCTGGGAGCATGACGATCCTGCTGCCGGACCCACGTGTCTCGGCGATCCCCACCCGCGACGATGAGTCACTGGTCGCGCTCGACCCGCCCTCCGGCCCGGCTGGCGCCGGCCCAGCCGCGCCGTACCAGTCGGTCCCCGACCCTGCGGTCGTCCTCGACGCGGGCGTGGCGTGACCGCTGCGGTGCTCGGGCGGACTGCGGCGCGTCCGGTTGTGCACATCGACCTGACCGCGGTGACCGCCAATGTGCGCATGATCGGCGCCCACACCACTGGCGAGCTGATGGCCGTGGTGAAGGCCGATGGTCTCGGTCACGGCATGGCCGGGGTGGCCGCGGCCGCCCTCGCGGGAGGCGCGACCCGCCTCGGCGTCACCAGCATCGACGAGGCCGAGCGCCTGCGCGCGGCCGGGCTCGGCCAGCGGATCCTCAGCTGGCTCAACCCGGTCGACGCCGACTTCGCAATCGCGATCGGTCACGGCATCGAGCTGGCCGTACCGAGCCGTGACCATCTCGACGCGATCGTGGCGACCGGGTGCCGGGCCCGGATCCATCTCCAGCTCGACACCGGGATGGCCCGGGACGGTGCCGCACCGGAGACCTGGGCCGCGCTGTGTCGCGCCGCCCGGCGCGCCGAGGCCCTCGGGGACGTAGAGGTTGTCGGAGTGATGGGTCACCTGCCCTGTGCGGCCGAGCCCGGGCACCCGGCCAACGCGCTGGGCCGCAATCGGTTCGCCTGGGGGCTGCAGGTCGCCCGCGGTGCCGGGCTCCGGCCCGCCGACCGGCACCTCGCCGCCACCGCCGCGACGCTGACCGATCCACTCAGCCACCACACGATGAGCCGGATCAGTGCGGGATTGGTCGGCATCGACGAGTCGGGCTCGACCAGGTTGAGGTCCGCGCTGACGCTCAAGGCGCCGCTGGTGCAGGTGCGCGAGGTGCGGGCGGGGACGCCGGTGGGCTACGGCCAGACCTGGACGGCTCCGGCGCGCACCCGGCTGGGCCTGATGCCGCTCGGGTACGCCGACGGGCTGCCGCGGACGGCCGGCAACCGCGCGCAGGTACTGGTGTCCGGCGTCCGCAGGCCTGTCGTCGGGCGGATCTCGATGGACATGACGGTGGTCGATCTCGGCCCCGACTCCACGGCCTGCCCCACGGCCCTCGGTGACACCGTCACGGTCTTCGGACCCGGCGACGACGGCGAGCCGACCACGGCCGATTGGGCATGCTGGTCGGACCTGCTGGAGCACGAGATCGTGACCGGGCTGGGTGCCCGGATCGAGCGACGTACGAGGCCGTCATGACGCGCGTGGCCGTCGTCGGCGGGGGAGCGAACGCCGAGCACGAGGTGTCCCTGGGCTCGGCGGCGGGCATCGCGGGGGCACTGGGCGAGTCCGGGTACCAGGTCCTGGCACTGACGATCGCTCGTGACGGCACGTGGCACGACGGCGCCGGCACCCCGATGTCCCTGGCCGCCGCTGTCGGCGCGCTCCAGTCGTGCGGAGCCGTCGTGCCTGCCCTGCACGGACCGCGCGGCGAGGACGGCACCCTGGCCGCGCTGTGCGACCTCGCCGGCGTGCCCTGGGTCGGGTCCGGGCTCGGGGCGGGTGCGGTCGCGATGGACAAGTGGCTGACCAAGCTGGCTGCCGAGGCAGTGGGGGTGAGCACCGCCAAGGCGCTGCTGCTCCGTCGTGGTGACGCCATCTCGTCGGTCGAGCTCCCGGTGGTGGTGAAGCCGGTCGGCTCCGGGTCGAGCCATGGCGTCGCGCTGGTCCGGGAGCAGGACTGCCTGGCCGAGGCGGTCGCCGCGGCGTTCGCCCTCGACGACCGGGTGCTCGCCGAGGAGCTGGTCGAGGGACGCGAGATCGACATCGCGGTGCTCGGCCGGCCGGACGGATCACGCCTGGTCGCCCCCGCACTGGAGATCCTGCCGACGGAGAACGGCGTCTTCGACCTCGCGACCAAGTACGACGGCTCGGCGCGATTCGTCGTACCCGCGCCGCTGTCCACCGACGAGCTCGAGGCTCTGCAGGATGCCGCGATCACCGTGTACGACGCGCTCGGGTGCCGTGGAGTGGCACGGGTCGACTTCTTCCTCACCGACGGGGGCCCGATCCTCAACGAGGTCAACACCATGCCCGGCTTCACCGAGCAGTCACAGGTTCCGCGGATGTTCGCGGCCGCCGGGACCTCGTATCCGCAGTTGATCGACCTCCTGGTACGCGACGCACTCGCTCCCGTGTGAGGCCGGCATGGTTGCATGGCGGCGACAGACGTTCGGCGACGCGGCGGAGACGGCATGACCACTCGACAGCAGTGGCTGTTGTCGATGGTCGCCGCCGCCGTCGTGGTGGGGCTCCTGATCGTCGACTTCAACCAGACCGGCCAGCTGTTGAGCAACATGGACGAGAGTCAGGACGCGGCCTACCTGCTGTTCTTCGGGTTCGCGTTCCTGGCGATCGCGACCGCGCGACGACTGCCCGAGGTGGCCTTGGCGGCTGGATGGGGAGCGGGCCTGGTCCAGGTGCTCGGTGGGATCCCACTCTCGTTGGTGGAGCTGCCGCTGGTCGCAGTGCTGTTCTGCGCGGCCCGGTGGGGGCGGGTCGGCACGGCGGTCATCGCCGGCTTCACGATCCCGGTCGCGCCGCTCCTGGTGTACCTGTCGCAGGGGAGGAGCCTGTACAACTCGCAGATCGGCATCGAGCTCGTGCTCCACCGTGGCGTTGCCTGGTTGGCGATGTTCGGACTCGCGGTCCTCGGCCTGCCGTGGCTGCTGGGGCTCACCCTGCGGTTCGTCGCCCGTGCCTCACGTGCACAGCAGGCGCAGCACACCGCTGAGGAGGAGGCCGTCCAGGCCCACGAGATCGCCCGGCTGCGCGAGGAGCAGAACCGGCTGGCCCGCGACGTCCACGACGTGGTGGGGCACTCCCTGGCGGTCATCCTCGCTCAGGCGGAGTCGGCGCAGTTCCTGGACGACGACACCGCGAAGCTCAAGCTGACGATGGAGAACATCGCGACCTCCGCGCGCACGTCCCTGCAGGACGTCCGCCAGGTGCTCGCCCCGAACCCGGCCGGCCGCACTCCGATGCGTCTCGACCAGCTGCTCGCAGGTGTCCTGGAGAGCGGCGGCGGCAAGGTCGAGGTCGAGCACGTCGGCGTCGCGCGACCGCTGCCGCCGGAGCTGGAGGAGGTCGGCTACCGGGTCCTGCAGGAGATGCTGACCAACGCGCTCAAGCACGGCAACAGGGAGGCGCCGGTGCGGGTCGAGCTGGCCTGGCCGCAGGAGGGTGGCCTCGAGGACTCGCTCCGGATCGAGGTACGCAACGACATCGGTCCCGAGCCGACCGTGCCGGCGGGCTCAGGACAGGGAGTCGAGGGAATGCGGCGGCGGCTGGCCTCGGTACGAGGACATCTGGACGTACGCCGGCGCGAGCTCGCGGACGGCCCCACGTTCACCGCGACGGCCGCGCTGCCGATCCGGGACGCAGGAGGCCTGCATGACCGACGATGAGGAGATTCGGGTCCTGCTCGTCGACGACCAGGACCTGTTCCGCGAAGGCGTGCGAGTGATCGTCGACGCCCAGCCGGGGATGCGGGTGATCGGCTCGGCCGCCGACGGCCGGGAGGCGGTCGCGCTGGCTGACGAGATGGAGCCCGACGTCGTGCTGATGGACCTCCGGATGCCGGAGATGGACGGCGTGGAGGCGACCCGGCAGCTGTTCCGGCCCGATCGGGTGGCGCGTCGGAGGCGACCGGTGCGAGTCGTGGTGCTGACGACGTTCAACCTCGACGACCGCGCCGCCGCGGCGATCCGCTTCGGCGCGAGCGGGTTCCTGCTCAAGGACACCACTCCGGCGCAGCTGCACCACGCGATCCAGACCGTGTACCAGGGCAACGCCGTGCTCTCGCCCGCGAACCTC
>CAZTHV010000024.1:656-2798 GCA_964613165.1 uncultured Marmoricola sp. | reverse complement strand
ACAGCGCACCCGAGGTGCCTGCCGCGTACGCCTCACTCACCGAGAAGGAGCGTGAGGTGTTCGCGGCCGTGGCCCAAGGGCTCTCCAACGCCGAGGTCGGCGAGCGGGTGTTCCTGAGCGAGTCCACGGTGAAGACCCATGTCGGGGCGATCCTCCGCAAGCTGGGCCTGCGCGACCGCGTGCAGATCGTGGTCTTCGCGCACGAGCACGGGCTGATCGCGAGCACGGGCTGATCCAGCGAGTCCCCGCACCGGTCCGAGCCCGGCTCCCCGGCCGGCGACGACCGCTCTCACCCGGGAAGCTCGACGCCGAACGTCGTGCTCCCGGGGGCGGAGGCGACCGAGGCGCGTCCGCCGTGCGCCTCGGAGATGGCGGCGACGAGGGAGAGGCCGAGGCCGGCGCCCCCCGAGGAGCGGGTGCGGCTGGAGTCGCCGCGGGTGAACCTCTCGAACGCCTCGTCCACCAGCCCGGCCGGAAGCCCGGGCCCGTCGTCGTGGACGTCGATGCGCACGAGGGAGCCGTCCCGGGCGGCGCGCACGGTGACCGTCGTGCCCTCGGCGGTGTGGTTGCGCGCGTTGGCGAGCAGATTGCTGATCGCCTGATGCAGCCGGTGCTCGTCGCCGGTCACCACGATCGGCTCGTCGGGCAGCTCCAGCCTCCAGCGGTGACCGGCGGCCACCACGCGGGCGTCGGCGACGGCCTCCAGCAGCAGCCGGGTGACGTCCACCTCCTCGCGTGCCAGCGGCCGGCCGGCGTCGAGCCGGGCGAGCAGCAGCAGGTCCTCGACCAGGTGGGACATCCGGCCGGCCTCGGTCTCGACCTTGGTCAGCGCCTGGGAGAGCGCCGCCGGGTCGTCCGGCGTACGACGGGAGAGCTCGGCGTACCCATGGATCGTGGCCAGCGGCGTGCGCAGCTCGTGGGAGGCGTCGGCGACGAACTGGCGGACCTGCTGCTCGCTGCGCTGCCGGGCGGCCAGCGCCTCGTCGACGTGGTCGAGCATGGTGTTCAGCGCGGAGCCGACCTGGCCCACCTCGGTATGCGGGTCGGTGAGCTCGGCCGGGACCCGGGTGGCGATGGCGGTGTCGCCGGTCGCCAGCTCCTGGGTGCTGACCGCGTGGGCGGTCTGCGCGACCGCGTGGAGGGGTCGCAGCTGCCGGCGTACCAGCCAGTGGCCGAGCAGCACGGCGAGCGCCACGCCGAGCAGAGTGAGCAGCAGCGACCACCACGCCAGGCTGGCCACGGTCTCGTCCACCTGGTCCAGCGGCAGGCCGACGGCGAGGATGTTGCCGGCACTGTCGCGGTCCGCGATGACCCGGTACGAGGTGCCGGCGACCGTCGCCGTGCCCGGCTGCCGGTCGGCGGGCACCTCGCGGAGGGGAGCCAGCTGTGCGGCGGTGCGTGTAGCGGTCGCGGCCTGCTCGGTGACGACGATCCCCGAGGCCGTCCCGGCGCCCTCGGCGGGAAGCAGCGCGATCAGCGTGCCGGGTCCCTGACCGAACGGACGCCGCGCGGACCCGACGGACGGTCCGAAGGCCGGTCCGCCCGGCATGGCCGCCCGCTGGAAGGCGCTCTGGACGGCCTCGTCGAGCTGGCTGGTCAGGTAGGAGCGCATCGCCAGCGTGCTCGCCACGGCGACCAGCAGGCCGACCACCGCCACCAGTGCCACGGTGGTGGCGACGAGCCGGCCGGTGAGCGACCGGAGGAGGGCGGTCACCTCAGTCCCGTCGCAGCTGGGCCGGACTCTGGGCCGACGGACCCTGGCCGGGCTTCAGCACGTAGCCGGCCCCGCGCATGGTGTGGATCATCGGCTCACGACCGGCGTCGATCTTCTTGCGCAGGTAGGAGATGTAGAGCTCCACGACATTGGCCTGGCCGCCGAAGTCGTAGTTCCACACCCGGTCGAGGATCTGCGCCTTGGAGAGCACCCGCCGGGGGTTGCGCATCAGATAGCGCAGCAGCTCGAACTCGGTCGCGGTGAGCTGGACCTGGTCCCCGCCGCGGGTGACCTCGTGGCTGTCCTCGTCCAGGGTCAGGTCGCCGACCACCAGCCGCGGGCTGGTGGCGGTCTGGGCGACCGCGGAGCGGCGCATCAGCGCGCGCAGCCGGGCGACTACCTCCTCCAGGGAGAACGGCTTGGTCACG
>CAZTHV010000024.1:0-646 GCA_964613165.1 uncultured Marmoricola sp. | reverse complement strand
GTCCGGCGACCCGGTCCTCCACCGAGTCCCGGGCGGTCAGGAAGAGCACGGGTACGTCGATGCGGCCGGCGCGGATTCGGCGCAGGACCTCCATGCCGTCGAAGTCGGGCAGCATCATGTCCAGCACGACCGCGTCCGGCTGTGCCTTGCGCACGGCGTTGACCGCCTCGCTCCCGGTGAGCGCGATCTCGACGTCCCAGCCCTCGTAGCGCAGGGCCATCCGCAGCAGCTCGGCGATGTTGCTCTCGTCGTCGACCACCAGGACACGCAGCGGAGTCCCGTCCGGTCGGGTCATCGCCGGCCCACGACCGGTCTGCCCCCGATGCGCCGCGCTCATGCCCTCCAGGGTCTCTCAGCAGGCCAGGCCGGTGCCATGGAAGTGCTGTGAGTTTCCTGTGAGCCCCAGCCCAGCGCAGGTCAGCCCAGGGCCTGGATCGCCTCATGGATGGAGAGCACCCGCTGGGCGGACTCGACATGGAGGCTCTCCACCATCCGGCCGTGGTAGGTGACCACGCCGGAGTCGCGCGCCTCCCAGGCGGCCAGGATGCCGCGGGCGTCCTCGACGGCCTGCTCGGACGGCGCGAACGCCTCGTTGGCGCCCTCGACCTGTCCCGGGTGGATCAGCGTCTTGCCGTCGAAGCCCATG
>CAZTHV010000023.1:14352-18823 GCA_964613165.1 uncultured Marmoricola sp. | reverse complement strand
TCGGTGAGCTGCTCGGTCGCGGCGGCATGGCGGAGGTGCGCAAGGCCACCGATGTGCGCCTCGGCCGCACCGTCGCGGTGAAGCGCCTGCGCACCGACTTGGCCAGCGATGCCACCTTCCAGGCGCGCTTCGGTCGCGAGGCCCAGTCCGCCGCGTCCCTGAACCACCCGGCGATCGTGGCGGTCTACGACACCGGCGCGGAGGTCGCCGACGACGTCGCGACCGGCCAGCCGGTCTCGCAGCCCTACATCGTGATGGAGCACGTCGCCGGGCGGACCCTGCGCGACATCCTGCGCGAGGGCCGCAAGATCCTCCCCGAGCGGGCACTCGAGATCACCTCCGGGGTGCTCTCCGCGCTGGACTACAGCCACCGTGCCGGGATCATCCACCGCGACATCAAGCCGGGCAACGTGATGCTCACCCCGGCGGGCGACGTGAAGGTGATGGACTTCGGCATCGCCCGGGCGGTCTCCGACGCGCAGAGCACGATGACCCAGACCGCCGCGGTCGTCGGCACCGCGCAGTACCTCTCCCCGGAGCAGGCCCGCGGCGAGACGGTCGACTCCCGCTCCGACGTCTACTCCACCGGCTGCCTGCTCTTCGAGCTGCTCACCGGCAGGCCGCCGTTCGTCGGCGACAGCCCGGTCTCGGTGGCCTACCAGCACGTCCGCGAGGTGCCACCGCGCCCGTCGACGCTGGACGCCGACCTGGACCCGCAGATCGACGCGATCGTGCTCAAGGCGCTGGCCAAGCGGGTCGAGGACCGCTACCAGAGCGCGGCGGCGATGAAGGAGGACATCGACCGCTACCTGGCCGGGCGACCGGTCCACGCTCCGCCGATACCGGCCGACGCGGCGACGGCGTACGCGCCGGATCCGCACCCGACCGCCACCGCGCTGGTGCCGCAGGTCGAGGAGGAGCCCGAGCGCCGGCGCACCCTCCCACTGGTGCTGCTCGGGCTGTTGCTCGCCGCTCTGGTGATCGCGGCCGCCTTCGCGCTGCCGCGCATGATCGACTCGGCCCCCGAGCAGACCTCGGTGCCGTCCCTGCGCGGGATGACCCAGGCCCAGGCCGAGGGCCGGCTGGCCGAGGTCGGGCTCACCGTCGGCGAGACCACCCCGGAGGCCAGCGAGGATGTGCCGGAGGGTCAGGTGATCACCCAGGATCCGGATGCCGGAGCGCAGGTGGACCCGGGCTCCGCGGTCGACCTGGTGATCTCCAGCGGCAAGCCCGACGTCGCCGTGCCTCCCATCATCGGCGACGACCGGGAGAGCGCCGCGGCGCAGATCACCTCGCTCGGACTGGAGCCGGTGCTCAAGGAGCGCGAGTCCGACCAGCCGGCCGGTGAGGTGGTGGCCGTCAAGCCCGACGTCGGCCAGATGGTCGCCGCCGGGTCGAAGGTGACGATCTTCTACTCCGACGGTCCCGAGGCGGTTCCCGACGTCGTCGGCAGGACCGAGGCGCAGGCCCGCAAGCTGCTCGGCGACGCCGGCTTCGAGGTCAGCGTGCTGCCGGACTCGGCCTCCACCGAGCCCAAGGGCACGGTGACCCGGCAGAGTCCCCCGTCCGGCCAGACGCAGCCGCAGGGCACGGTGATCACCATCTTGGTCTCGACGTACGAGCCACCGCCGCCGCCCACGCCCACGCTGACTCCTCCGCCGCCGACGAACACCGAGACCCCGCCGGTAGAGGACGAGTAGCAGCGGACCTCAGTCCCGCGGCTCGGGGAACTGAATCAGCGGGCGGGCGTAGCTCAGCGCGGAGCCGCCGGTGAAGGCCGGCATCTTCAGCGTGCTGGAGCTGGAGACCTTCCAGCCGAGCTGGTAGGCGTCCACGAAGGTCCGGTAGGCGTCGAGATAGTCGGAGTCCTCCAGGCTGGCCAGCAGCGCCTCGGGATCGCCGATGGCCGAGATGCGGTACGGCGGCGCGTACGGCACACCGTGCAGGACCACGGTGTTGCCGACGCACTTGATCCCGGTCGTGGAGATCACCCGCTGTCGCTGGATGGTCATCGCCTCGGCGCCCCCGGACCACAGTGCGTTGACCACCGCCTGGATGTCCTGCTGGTGCACGACCAGCTGGTCCGGCTGCACGCCACCCGGATCGCCGACACGGTCGATCTGGCTCTTCGGGGCGTCGCTGAGCTCGACGGTCACCCCGGGTCCGGACACGGCGGAGAAGCCGGCCGGATCGCGCAGCGTGGCGACCTGTCGGCGCAGCTTGGCGACCTCGGCGTCCCGCACCCGGGCGGTCAGCGTGCCGATCTCCTCGTTGAGCGCGGCGACCCGGGCCTGCAGATGGTCGGCCCGCGCTCGCTCCTGGCGTACGACGTGGTCCAGGTCGGTCACACTGGCCGCGCGCAGGTCCATGCCCTTGGCGTTGAAGGAGGTGGTGGCGAAGAGGAAGCCGGCCAGCGCGCAGACCACCAGGGAGCCCGCCCGCCACCGGTGCCGGGCGGCATGCTGGTGTCTGGTCATCCGCAGCCCACCTCCCGGCTCACTGGCCTGGCTCGCCCACGCCCGACGATCTTCTTCCGGCCCGCGCCCACCCGGGGGGCCGCGCCCATTACGCTAGCCGACGACCGATGACCCCACGCCGAACCACCCGAACGTCCGAGGAGCGCCCCGTGTCCAAGCCCGCCGCCCGCCAGCCCACCGTGATGGTGAGCGGCTACGAGACGTCCGTGCTCCGCTGTGTCATCGTCGGCGCCCTGGTGGCGCTCGGCATCGCCTGGATCGCCGTCTACACCACCGTGGCGATGGACGCGGCCAACTACGTGGAGATCGCCGGAGTGGACAAGCCCGACACCCCGCTGCCGTGGATGTCGGACCTGCACAAGTGGAACTACCTGATCGGGTTCGGGCTGATCTTCCTCGGCCTGGTGGTCAGTGCCCACAAGAAGACCCCGCTCGGGCGCGGCCGGGGCGTGGTGGTCGGCATGGTCGGCAGCTTCGTGATCGGCCTGCTGTGGATCGTCACCTTCTACTTCATCGGCCAGGAGGTCAACGCCCACGTCCCGGTGATGGACCAGCTCGGTCAGTGGAACCTGATGGTCGGCGTCGGCTTCATGGCGGTCGGCTTCACCTTCGCCACGAAGTGGGAGTAGGAACTACAGCGCTGTAGTTCTCCACAGAGTTGTCCCCAAGGTGGGGATAACAGCCGTGTGATTCTGCACAGCGTTGTCCCCAGGTGTGGGCACGGCCGACGCCGCAACGGCACCGCGGCTCGGGATCAGCGGACCAGCACCGAGCCGAGGTCGGCGGCGCGCCACCCGATCAGCGAGAGCGCGACCACGCTCAGCACCACCACGGCGGCGACCTGAGCGACCGCCCGGCGGGCCCGCGGCGCGTACACGACCACGGCCGCCAGCAGGCCACCGCCGATCAGGCCGCCGAGATGGCCCTGCCAGGAGATGTTCGGCACCGTGAAGGTGATCACCAGGTTGAGCACCAGCCACATGCCGAGCGTCCGCACGTCGCCGTGCACCTTGTAGGCGACCACCATCAGGGCGCCGAGCAGACCGAAGATCGCGCCCGAGGCGCCCAGCGTCTGCTGGTGCGGGTTGGAGAAGAGCATCACCGCGGCGGACCCGCACAGCAGCGAGACCAGGTAGACGGCAAGCATCCGGACCCGGCCGAGCACCGACTCCAGCGTGGGGCCGAGGAAGTACAGCGCGAGCATGTTCATCCCGATGTGGATCACCGAGACATGGGTGAACCCCGAGGTGATCACCTGCCACCAGGCGCCCATCGAGACACCGTCGACGACCTGGACCGAGCCGCCCTGGACCCGGATCCCGCCCTGCGGCATCAGCGCCAGCGAGTCGATCAGCGCGCTGTCGGCCCGGATGGCCACCCAGACCGCCACGTTGAGGACGATCAGGGCGAGCGAGGTCAGCGCCGGGTTGGCGCTGGGCGTGCCGCCGTACGGCAGCTGGCCGCTCCTGGTCTCCCGGCTGCCCTGCTGCACGCACGCCGGGCACTGGAAGCCGACCGCCGCGCTGACCATGCAGTCGGGGCAGATCGGCCGGCCGCAGCGCTGACAGGTGATCCAGGTCTCCCGGCCGGGGTGCCGGTAGCAGACCGGGACGGCCTGGGTCCCGTCGCTCACGGTCAGGAGCGGGTGATCTCGACCGACTCGATGACCACCGGCTCGACCGGCCGGTCGCCCGGACCCGTCTCGGTCGTGGCGATCGCGTCGACCACGTCGCGGCTGGCCTGGTCGGCGACCTGGCCGAAGATGGTGTGCTTGTTGCTCAGCCAGGTAGTCGCGCCGACGGTGATGAAGAACTGCGAGCCGTTGGTGCCGGGTCCGGCGTTGGCCATCGCCAGCAGGTAGGGCTTGGTGAAGGCGAGCTCGGGGTGGAACTCGTCCTTGAAGGTGTAGCCCGGACCGCCGGTGCCGGTGCCGAGCGGGCAGCCGCCCTGGATCATGAAGCCCTCGATCACCCGGTGGAAGCCGAGGCCGTCGT
>CAZTHV010000023.1:13738-14342 GCA_964613165.1 uncultured Marmoricola sp. | reverse complement strand
TCGCGGTACTCCTTGGTGCCCTCGGCCAGCCCGGTGAAGTTCTCCACGGTCGCAGGAGCATGGTGGGGGAAGAGATCGAGCACGATGTCGCCACGGTTGGTGTGGAACGTGGCCTTCAGATCCGACATGGAGTGCCTTTCAACAGGTTCAGGGACGGTGCGCGCTCCATCCTCGCACGGCGAACCAGCCCTACCGGTGGCGGCCGGACCTGGTTCGTCTTGGCGCGGTTGGGCATGATCGAACTGGCGAGTAGCACCGTGTCGTTCGCCGTCGCATTGTCGAGAGCAGGAGCGTGAAAGCCATGGGCAGGAAGAAGAAGTCGCTGATCGACCAGGCCGGAGAGCTGGCCGGGGATGTCGCCGGGCAGGTCGGTCCGCAGGTCGAGGCGGCAGCAGAGAAGGCCAAGGACAAGCTGGTCAACGACTACCTGCCCGCTGCCCAGAACCTCCTCGACGACGCCAAGAAGGGCGCCAAGTCCGCCGCCGAGCAGGCGCAGACGCAGGTGAACGAGGCGCTCAGCGACAAGCCGGCGAAGAAGCGCCCGCGGCGCAAGCGCCGCTTCCTGCTGCTCGGCCTGGTGGTCGTGGCGGCCGCGGTCCTGGCC
>CAZTHV010000023.1:0-13728 GCA_964613165.1 uncultured Marmoricola sp. | reverse complement strand
GGAGCGCTCCGCCGAGCCCAGCATTGCGACGTACGCGCCTCCGCCGCCTCCCGTGCCCCCCGTTGCCCCACCGGCCGATCTCGAGGCGAACGAGGAGGGGCTCGGCGAGCTCGGCGACGAGGAGGAGCTGGACGCCGCCGACGCCACCGCCGCGGTCGAGCTGCCCGAGGACGAGGCCGAGAAGCCCGAGGGGCCCTAGCTCCGGGGCGGCGCCAGATCGACCGGACGGTGCTCCTCGACCCAGGCGTCGATGCGCTCCCACCAGTCGTAGAGCCAGTCGATCTGCGCGTCGCGGGCCGGCGGGATCTCCGCGCGGGGCACCCGCCACCAGCCGATCAGCAGCTCCTTGTCCATCGGCAGCGAGCGCCAGGCGTCGCCGATGGTGACGATGTGGTCGAGGCCGGTGTGGGTCACCAGCAGCACGTCCGCGGCGGGCGCGGCGTCCAGCGCCGCGAGCGCTCCGCCGGGCCGCGGCGCCAGCACGTTGACCATCCGCTCGCCGCGGTCGGCCATGTCGTCCTTGCCGAGGCCGCGCAGCCGCTCGATCCACGCCGCGCGCCGCCGCTCGGTGAAATTGCCGCCCTCGGGGAAGATCACGAAGGCGTCGTTCTCGTCGAGGTTGCTGGCCAGCGCGGCGATGTCGGCTTCCAGGTCGCGTCGCTTCCCGCGCGCGGTGGAGACGAACTGACTGGGCAGCCGGCCGAGCACCACGCCGAGCATCGGGTCCCAGGCGAGCATGTCCTTCAAGACGATGCGCGGCTCGCGGTGGTAGGTGTCCATCAGCGCGTACATGATCGAGAAGGAGTCGCCGACGCCGGCATGCCGGCAGAAGACCAGCAGCGGCTGGCCGGGGAAGGCGTCCGGGGTCGGGCCGACGGTGCGGATCCTCAGCCGCAGCACCCGGCGCGCCTCGCGGAAGAAGATCACCAGATAGGCCTGGACCAGGTCGTAGTGGATCCGCTCGAAGAACGGCCGCCGGATGAACAGGCCGAACCCCGAGGCGATCCACAGCCCGAACATCTCGACCAGGAAGACCGCTTCCAGCGTCACGTGCACGACGCCGATCCACAGCAGCCGCAGGGGCCGTAGCCAGCCGGGAACGAAGGCCGAGGCGATCCCGGCGACGACCAGCGTCACCGGCAGCGTGGTCCACAGGAAGACGCCGAGCAGCACCATCGCGGGGGCCACCACCACGCGCCGCAGCACGTGGGCGAGCCAGGGCGGCATCAGCTGCCGGCCCCGATGTCGAGACCGGGCAGAGTGTCGAGATAGGTCACGCTGGCACGGTACGCCGCCTCGATGCGGCCGGCGACGCGCGACGTGTCCCGGTAGCCCAGCGGATCGTCGTCGGTCTCACTCCCGCTGGCGGGCAGCACGTGCGCCGCGACTCCCTCCGGCAGCGCTGCCATCTCGCGCATGAACCGGTGCCGGCGGGCGATCTCGAAGGAGACCCGGGCCACCTCCCAGGGCCGCCGCGGCGGGGTCAGCGGCCGGTCGATCCGGCCCACCTGGAGCACGAAGATCTCGGTGGCCCCCAGCTCGACGGCCCGGCCGACCGGGATGGAGTTGACGATGCCGCCGTCCAGGTAGTGCTCGCCGTCGACGACCGCGGGCGGCAGCAGCCCGGGAACCGCGGCGGAGGCGACGACCGCCGGGACCACCTCGCCCTCGGTGAACCAGTGCTCGGCGGAGCGCTCGATGCTGGCCGCACAGCACTGGAACTCCACCGGCAGGTCGGCGAACGTGATGGTCCCGAACTCCTCCTCCAGCAGCTCCCGGATCGGCGCGGCGGAGTGCAGGTGGGTGCCGGTGCGGACGGCCCGGCGTACCTGCCGCCAGGTGCTGTCGGCGTAGATCTCGTTGCTCGCGGCCACCCCCTGCCACAGATCGAGCAGGCGGTCGACCGCGGCCATCGAAGGATAGGCCGCGACGACCAGGCCGTTGATGGCACCGATCGAGGTGCCGACCACCAGGTCCGGTCGCAGGTCGCGCTCGAAGAGCGCGCGGAGCATGCCGACCTCGACCGCTCCGAGCAGGCCGCCACCGCCCAGGACGAAGGCCCGGCGAGCAGGCGGCGGCGGGGTCATCGGACCGGTGCGGCCGGCTGCTCGTCGACCTCGGGGAACTCCCGGCGGACCCGGGCGGTGGCGCGGTGCTCGGCCCAGAACGACAGGATCGGGATGGTGCCGCACAGCAGGGTCACGACGGTGAAGCCCATCTCCCAGCCGGCCCTGCGAGAGAGCAGGAACGCGGTGAGCAGGAAGATCATGTAGAGCCAGCCGTGCGCCACCCCGAGGTAGGTGGAGATCGCGTCGCCGATCTCCTGCGGCCGGCTGCCGACGGGGAACCAGTCCGGGTTGAGCAGGTGCGCCTCGTTGAGCGGGAGCCCGATCAGCACCAGGACGATGAGCAGGACGCCGACGACGGTGGCCAGGACGCGGTAGGCGCGCAGGGTGTTCCTCACGCCGGTGACGGTACCCGGCGATCGGTCAGCGGGAGCGTCCACTTGCGCGGAGTTCGATTTAGGCTAGCCTTACCTAATGATGCCTGGTCGCGCGCGCGTCTCGGACCGGCGTACGCCGGCGCCGCCCACCCTCACTCCCGCCGAGCGGGCCCGGACCCTGATCGCCGGCACGACGACGCTCCGGCTCGGCGCCCTCAACGACGCCCACGAGGTAGTCCGGCACGCCGTCGTACCGGACGGGTCGCTGCTGCTCCTCGCGCCGCCGGACTTCACGGCCGGCGCCCTCGCTCCGCGGCTGCCGTCGCCGACGGTGAGCGTGGTCGCCACGGACGTCAGCACCGTGCCGATGCCCGAGCGGATCCGCGGCCGGCTGGTCCTCACCGGAGCGCTCGCCCTCGCTCCGGAGCCGCAGCCGGCCGGCGTCCGCCACCACCTGGCCGGGCCCGACCCGCGCGACCTGGAGGAGGTCGGTCCGATCCTGCGGCTGACTCCGGAGCGGGTGGTGCTGGAGTGGGCCTACGAGAGTGTCGCGACCGTGGAGGTGGCGCCCGAGGAGTACCAGCGGGCGGTGCCCGACCCGCTCCTCGCGCACGAGCAGCAGTGGCTGCCGCACCTCAACCGCGACCACGGCCCGCTGCTGCACATGCTGGCCCGCCACGCCCGCCCCGGCCTCGCCGAGACCGTCCGGGTCCGCGCACTGGTCCTCGACCGCTACGGGGTGGTGCTCCACTGGGACGACGCGACCGACGACGTCCGGGTCTGCTTCCCGCGGCCACTGATCTGCGGCTGCGAGGTCCGCGCCGCGTTCAGCGCGGTGGTGGACCGCCTCCCCGAGGCCTGAGCAGCAGAGGCCTTCCCGTCGCGGTCCGGACGAGACACGCTCGCGCCGCCGGCGCGAGGATCACGGCTCAGGAGGCGGGGGAGAGAGTCTCCTCCGCCTCGGCCGTCCGTTGCGCGTTGACCGTGTCACGGCACCAGCGCAACCAGATGAAGAGCGCGAAGCCGCCGAAGATCCACCACTCGACCGCGTAGAGCAGGTTGCGCAGCGCGGTGAAGCCGGACACTGCCGGGATGGCCGAGGGCGTCACCGGCTCCAGGCCGGTCATCGCGTCGCCGGAGACCGAGCGCGCGACGACGTACCCGCTGTAGAGGTCGGCGTCGACGTGCTCGACCAGACTGGCGATCCGCATCATCGTGATGATGTCGTCGCTGGGGTTCTCGTCGATCGGCCCGGAGCCCTCGGTGGCCTGCAGCCAGCCGACCACATCCGCAGCGCCGGACGGGGCAGCCGCCTCCGGGGTCGTGCTCCATCCGCGGACGACCGCCATCGCGGAGTCCCCGCCGTCGACCATCACCGGCGTGACCACCCAGTAGCCGCGCCGCCGGTCGTGGTAGCGGTCGGCCACGAAGACGGTGCTGTCCGCCATCCACCGACCGGCGAGCTCGACCGGCCGCCCCAGGTCGCGCCCGGGGAAGGGGCTGTCGCCGGTCATCACACTGTCCAGCGCCACCGGCACGGCGTCGCTGAGATCGTGCGCCGCGTCGGCCCGCCGCTGCCCCCACGCGTCGTACTGCCACAGCCCGAGGGTCACCGCGATCCCGACGCAGACCACCATCGCCAGATGCCCGAGCCAGTAGGTGGGCTTGAGCAGGGTGGACACGCCGCCAGGGTACGGAGGGCGTGGGTACGCCGGGCCACCCGGCCGGAGCGTGCGACGTCGAGCCGTCGCCGACCTCGTCCCGCGCGACCCGTTCGACCGGATGCTGCTCGCCCAGGCCCACGTCGACGGGCTGCGGTTCCTCACCGGCGACGAACGGCTGCTCGGCTTCGACGGGGGTGATCGACACCCGGGCGCAGCGGTGCTCAGAACGCGGAGTAGCGGACGCCGATCCGCTCGTACGTCGTACGCGCACGACGATCCCGCGTGAGCAGGCGCAGGCCGTGATGGGCTGCCGTCACCGCGACCACACCGTCGTAGACCGCACCGCCCACGATGCCCTGCCGGGAGCACTCCTCCACGAAGGAGCGCAGCCTGTCCGGCGGCAGAGCCACGACCTGGTGGCGCAGCGCCGCGACCGAAGCGGCCGCCTCACGCGCGCCGATCCGCAACGGCGGCGGCAGGCGGGTGAGCACGCTGTAGGTCTCCAGTAGAACGTGCCCCGGCAGCGTCGTGACCGACGATATCGCCGCTCTCGCCGCCTCGTGCTCGGGGTGCCGGGCCGTGAGCGCCGGGACCAGGAGGCTGGTGTCGCACGTGTCGCCGCTCACCGGCGGGTGGCCTCGATCGCGGTCCGGACCATCTCGTCGGTCAGCACGACGTCGTCAGGCAGGTCGCGGTGGACGATCCGGGGAAGGTCGTCGGTCAGTTCGACGTCGACCTCGGCGGGCGCGACCTCGATCTCCAGCCGGCCGTCGGTGAACACGATGTCGAGGTTGCGGCCCGCGGACAGCCCCATCGCGTCGCGGAGCGCCTTGGGCACCACGATCCGTCCGGCTGCGTCGATGGTCGTGCGCATGGTAGGAATCTACCATCAGGCGTACCACGTGATCGACGCCCGGGCGCAGCGGTGCCAGGATCGGCGCATGATCAGGCACCTGGACTGCGCGAGCATGCGACCGCGCCTCTCGTTCGGCGGGCGGCTCACCCCGCAGCGGATGGTGGCGCACTGTCTCCTGGTCGAGGGTGAGCGTGGCCTGACGCTGGTGGACACCGGGTTCGGCACCACCGACATCGCCGAACGACGGATGGGCGCCGGCTTCGTCGCGCTGATGGGTCTCGTCCTCGACCCGGCGCGCACGGCACTCGCCCAGGTCCGCGCCGCGGGGCACGATCCGGCCGACGTGACCCGGATCGTCCTGACCCACCTCGACCTGGACCACGCCGGCGGGCTCGGCGACTTCCCCGGTGCCGAGGTGCACGTCTTCGGCGAGGAGCTGGCCGCAGCGCGAGCCCGGGCCACGATCAAGGAGAGGCAGCGCTACGCCCCGGCGCAGTGGTCGCACGGCCCGCGCTGGATGGAGCACGGCGAGGCGGGCGAGTCCTGGCTCGGCTTCGACGGCGTCCAGCCGATCGACGACGACCTGCTGCTGGTCCCGCTGCGGGGTCATACCCGAGGACACAGCGGCGTCGCCGTACGCCGGCCCGGCGGTGGCTGGTTCCTGCACGCCGGCGACAGCTACTTCTGCCGTGACGAGCTGCTGCCGCAGCCGCGGTGCCCGCTCGGCCTGTCGCTCTTCCAGCGCGCCATGGCGACGGACAACGCCGCTCGCCTGGCCAACCAGGAGCGGCTGCGCACCCTCCACGCCGACCACGGCCCCGCCTCTCCCGAACAGGTGCACGTCGTCAGCGCCCACGACGCCGCCGAGTTCGACGCGCTCACCGGCACCACCGACTGACCTCCTCCGCTCGTCGACGCTGCCGCCGGTCGACTGGATCCGGCGGGCCCCGGGTCGCCGTACACCTGGCCATCGCGCTCGAGCTCGCCGACGACCTCGCCGGCATCGTGACCTACGACGACCGCCTGGCCGCCGCGGCACGTGCTCACAGCATCGCCGGCGTCGCGCCGAGCTGAGGGTGCTCGACCGCGGCCCCGCCGGCTGCCAGGATCTGCGGGTGACCAACACGCACGGTGTCTCCGAAGGGTCGCGCCGCTGGCACGCGCTGGTCGCGGCGGTGGCGGCGGTCGCGCTGGCCTCTCAGGTGATCATCGTCATGACCACGCCGGGCCGGAGCCTGCTCAACCTGGTCAGCTTCTTCACCATCCAGTCCAACGCGCTCGTGCTCGCCGGGTCGGCGGTGATCGCCCTCGGCCGGGCGTCCGGCCGCCGCTGGTTCGTGGTGCTGCGCCTGGCCGGCCTGGTCGGCATCACCGTCACCGGACTCGTCTACGTCACCCTGCTCCGCGGGACTGCCGACTTCACCGGCTACGAGTGGTGGGTCGACAAGATGCTGCACTACGCGACGCCGGTGCTCTACGTGCTCGGCTTCGTGCTCTTCCGCCCACGGATCCACTTCGGCGCCGGCGACGTCGGCCGGTTCCTGCTCTGGCCGGTCCTCTGGGTGACCTACACCCTGCTGCGCGGCGGCCTCGCGAAGCCACACTCGCTCGGCTTCCCCTCGGACTCCAACTACCCCTACCCGTTCCTCGACGTCGACGTGCACGGGTACGCCGGGGTCACGGTCAACGCGCTGGGGATCACCGTCCTGCTGCTGGTGGTCGCGGCGGTCTACGTCCGGCTCGGCCGGGGCCGGTGGACCGGCGCGGTGGCCCCGGTCCACCGGTGACGCGCGCGGTGGACCGGACTCGTCAGGAGATCGGGACGGCGGTCACCACCATGTTCTTGGTGTAGTGGAAGCGGCCGCCCGGCAGGGTGACCTTGCCGGTGCAGCTGACCAGCACCAAGCGATGCCTGCCGGTGGTCGAGAAGAGCCTCTTCGGCAATGCGTGGGCGCGGGAGTACGTGGCCGTACCGGTCACCCGGTACTGATGGCTCCTGTTGCCCTGGAGGACGGTGATGATCTGCCCCTTCCTTGCCGAGGAGAGTCGGTAGAAGGCACCGGGCCGGCCGTGGACGTTCGAGACGTGGCCGACGACCACCGTGGTCCCGACCTTGTCACCCAGGGCGGCCGAGCGCTTGACCATGCCGAGGGCGGCGGCGTTGCCGGGGACCTCGACCTTCTTCCGGCGGATGCCAACGCCGTTGACTGTCGCATCGGCCCCCACCGCGCGGTAGCTGAGGCGGGTGGTCAGGCGCCGCGCCGCGCTGCGCGCGAGGTCAGGGTCAACCCCCGCGTAGCCGGTGTCGATCCGCGGGGTGCCATAGCCGCGCTTGTGCACCAGCGTGGTCTCCCGGGCCATGCCGCAGGCATGCGTCGCAGCGAGATTGTGAGCATCCGCGCTGACAGTCGCGACCCAGGTGTAGTAGCCGGGCACCCGCACCTTGACAGCCGGCGTGGTCACGGTGCCGTTGCGTGGCGTGAAGGAACGGGTCGCCACCCGAGTCGCAGGCGTGCAGACAGCTGCGGCTCGAGAGGCGAACGGGCCGAAGAGACTCACCTCGCCGGTCGCGTTGCCGCCGGGGCGGAACCCGCTGATGGTGACGCGGTCACGGATCGACGACCCCTTCACGACCTTGCCGCGCGAGGTTCTGGTGACGATCTTCGGCTGAGTCTTGGCCGGCGTCGCGACCGTGGTCGCGAAGTCGGCGCTGGCGCTGTCCGAGACGGCTATCTCGGCAGTGGTGTCGAAGGTGGCGAAGACCTGGCAGGGCTTGCCGTCGAGCGCGACGCCCGGGCTCTGGTTCCAGGCGAGGTGAGTCCGCGACGCCGAGGTGCCGGTCGCAGTCACCGCCACGGTACCGGCGGTCGTCGTGGTGAAGCCAAGTCTGACCGTGGTCGAGGTCGCCGGGTCCGAGCCCGTCACGGTGAGGCTGTCGGTGACCGCGTCGTAGACCGCCGGCCCGCTCAACACGCTGAGGGTCCCGGCGACGCCGGTCACCCCGAGACCGATCGGCTGTAGGTACAGGTTCGTGGTGAGCTCGAACTCCGCGGTTTCGCCGAGGTCGTACGTCCCGCCGACGCCGTGGAGGTCGATCGAGATGACCGGGGTGTCGGGGATCTGGGCCAACAGCCGCGCCTGCTCACCGAGCGACATGCTGGCGGCGCAGGTCAGGGCGCGCTCCTGCTCGGCTGGCTGTGGGCTGGCCGGGTCGGCGGGGTCGCTGATGCACCAGATCAGTGTCTGGAGGGCGATGCGCTGGTTCGTCGTACCGTCCTGGACGGCCGTGGTGACGCCGCCCCAGCGGTAGTAGCCGGTCCCGTCATAGGAGTGCCCGTTCCGGATCAGCCAGGCGATGAGCTTCTCCTTGTCCGGGGTCAGACTCAGACGGGGATTGCCGGCCACCGGACCCAGCCCGGGGATGACGTTCCCGTCGATGTCGAGCAGGTTCCCGGCGGCGTCGGTGCCACTGCAGACGTGACTGAAGATGTCGGTGCAGAACATCCACTCCGAGACCGGTCCGGTGCCCTCGACATAGCGAGTGCCGCACAGGGCCGGATACCCGTCGAGACTGTTGTCCCCGAAGGCGTCGTAGAGCACGACGACCTCGCCCGCGTTGTAGTCGGTGAGGCGCTGGCCGAACACCCTGGTCAGATCGGGGACCGCTCCGGTTGCGCTTCGGGGGTCGTCATCGGTCATCCCTGGGCACAGCGGAGCGTCGAACGCCGTGGCTGCGGGGCTCGGGACATCGGCCGATGCCGAGGGCACCACCAGGAATGACCCGACCATGGCCGCCGTGCACGCGATCACCGCCGCGCCCAAGCTCCGCAATCCTCGAGGTCTTGACACAGCGATCCTCCTGAGATGTCCACGAGAGCCACAGCAAATGTGACGAGCGCAGCACCCACGTGGGACGCGCTATCCGCTGCTCGATGTCTACAAGAACGATCAGCGGGGTCCGGAGTTACGCGGGTAGGTGTGTGCCGCCCATGAGCGCGGTCTCCAGACGATGCGGTGCGCCGTACCGGGTCCGACGCCGGCGCACCACCGACCGGCGTCACCGTCCCCGGAACCTGGCCGGGCCACCACCTGGGACTACTTGAGAGTCGAGCCGCTCACGGCCGGAGGACGGGCACCGAGGAAGAAGATCCCGGGCAGCCCGGAGGTCTCGAAGCCGAGGCTCGGGTTGCCGACCAGGGTCGATCGCCGGATCGTCATGGTGCCGGTGCGGTTGTTGCTGACGAAGAAGACCGCGCCGCCGCCCTCGTTGGCGCGGTTGCCCCGGATCGTGGTACCGATCAGCGTCAGCGTGAAGCGGTCCCCGTCGAGGTAGATCGCCCCGCCGCTGCCGCCGCCCGGAGTGCCCGGCCGCGACGGGTTGGCGCCATGCCCGATCGCCCGGTTCTTGATGAAGGTGCTGTTCTTGATCCGCCAGGAGACACCGATGCTGCTCAGCGCGCCGCCGTTGCTGCAGCGTCCTCCGCGGAAGGTGCTCCCGACCACCCGCACCGGCCGGTCGCGGTACTGGTCGAGGGCCCGGACGGCGGCCCCGCCCACGTCGGGGCCGGTGCGGTCGCAGCGGTTGCCGGCGAAGGTGACATTGCGGATCCTCAGCTGCCCGCCGCGCGCGAAGACCGCTCCGCCACCGCCGTCGTCGTACCCCTGCCCGGTCGCCTTGCCACGCGCCAGGGTGAGGTTGCGCAGCACCAGGCGCGGTGAGGCCTGGTCCTGGCAGTGCGAGGTCGTCCAGATCTGCTTCCGGTCGCAGGTGTTCAGGTAGAGGATCCGCCGCTTGCCGCGACCGTCGAGGGTGACCTTGCCGCCGCCGTCGATCACCACCCGGCGCGAGGTGTTCACCACCTTGGCGGTCCGCTTCATCTGGATCGTGACCGGCTTCGGCCCGCAGTTGAAGCGGACCACGCCACCCTTGCGGACCGCTCGGACGACGGCCGCCGACGTACAGCTCGCCGGCGTGCCGCGACCGACGGTGCGGACCGCCGCCGCCTGGCCTCGCCAGGAGTCGGGCGCCGCTGGCTCGGCGGCGCCGGAGGGCGCCGGCGCGAGGCCGATCAGCGCGAACGAGAGGAGGGCCGCCACCGAGATGCGGATCATCTGGCGATGCTACGACGTATGCCCCAGCCGATCGCCGGGCACAAGCCTGTGGACAGCCGTTTGCGGCGTACGTCGATCGGGCGCACTCTGCGGGGATGCTCCGACGAACGCCGCCCCCACGGATCCGCACCCAGATCGAGCTCCAGCGTCATTGGCAGCGGTTGACCCCACGGTTCGGTCGACCGCAGTGGGGGCTGCGCTTCCTCTTCATCGGACCCGACGGCTCCAGCACCACGACGGCCCGGCTCCACGGTGTCGACGGCCCCCTCGACGCGGAGGGACAGGCGGAGCTCGGCCGGCTGATCGACTATCTCCTCGAGGACGGCCGGCACCTGTGGCGGATCGCCGCGCTGATCACCAGGCCGGGGCCGGCGGTGGTGGTTCGCCGCGACCTGGAATGGGCCGCGACCGTCCACGACGCTGCCCGGCGGGCGCGGGTGGCCTGCGAGATCGTCCACCTCGCCGCAGGCGGCACCGTACTACCGCTGCCCCCCGACGACATGCCCCACTTCGCCGTCGGGTTCTAGGCGTGAATCACCGACGGGCCACACCGCCCGGAGCTCCGCGACCCTCAGCCGTCGTTGTGCGTCCGGATCACATCATTCGGAGACGAGGAAGACGGCCTCGAGCTCCACGCACGCACCTCCGGGGAGTGAGGCGACTCCCACCGCAGCACGCGCATGCGCCGGGGCATCCGGGAAGACCGCGCCGAAAAGCCGCGACGCGCCGTCGATCACAGCCGGGTGCTCAGCGAACTCCGAGCCACTGCGCACGTATCCACGCAACTGGACCAGGGCGGTGAGGCTGTCGATGCCGACCGCATGCGCCGCGGCACTGAGCAGGTTGAGCGCGGCCAGCTCTGCTTCCTTGGCCGCCTCCGCCACCGAGATGGTCTCGCCGACGATGCCGGCGCGCGCGGGTCGGTCGATCGCGCGCGAGGTATGACCGGCTATCCAGAGCAACTCACCGTGGCGGTGGCTCGGGGAATAGGAGCCAACGCTGGCTACGGGTACCGGCAGGCCGAGACCAAGCTCTTCCAGGCGCCGCCGAGGGCCCTCGCGGCTCACGCCTCCGTGCCCGGTAGCGGATGCGCCAGCCATGACAACACCTCCTCGGTGTGCTCACCCAGCCGGGGCGGCTGGCTTCCAAGTTCCAGGGGGTCGCCATCGAAGCGAAGGGGGGAAGAGATCTGAGAGCTCCTGTTCCCCGACCCGTCGAGGTGCTGCACCGGCTGGAGCCCGAGGGAGTCCGCCAGCGCGAAGGCCTCCGCGAGGTTGTTCACGGGACCGACCGGCACGCCGACTCGGCTCAGCTCTACCACCACGTCGCCCGACGTGCGCTCAGCCAGTGCGTCGGCCAGCTTGCTGTGGAGGAGCTCCCGGTGCTTGACCCGCACGCGATTGGATCGAAATCGCTCGTCCTGAGGCAAGTCCGCGAGGCCCAGGACTCCGCACAGCTCCTCGAACTGCCGATCATTCCCGCAGGCCACTGCGATGGATCGATCGGAGGTCTGGAAGAGCTCGTAGGGTGCGATGCTGGGGTGGAAGTTGCCGAGTCGCTCCGGGAGTACGCCGGCCAGCGCGAACGCACTGCCTTGGTTGGCCAGGCTGCTCAGCAGCGAGGACAGCAGGTTCAGTTCCACATGGGTACCGACTCCCGATGTCGACGCGTCACGCACCCCCGCCAGGATGCCGATCACGGCATGGAGGCCAACGAGCACGTCGACGAGCGCCACCCCTGCCTTCATCGGCTGCAGATCCGGCTCACCGGTGATGCTCATCAGGCCGCCGACAGCCTGGACGATGAAGTCGTAGCTCGGCAGGTCTCTGCCGGCACCGCTGCCGAACCCCGAGATGGAGCAGTACACCAACGCCGGATTCAACCGTTGACATGCGGCATAGCCGAGCCCGAACCGATCCATGGTGCCTGGCCGGAAGTTCTGGACCAGGACGTCCGAGCGGCGGACGAGCTCCTGGGCAGCCACTTGGCCCTCTGTGCTGCTCAAGTCCAGCACCACGCTCTTCTTGCCGCGGTTGGCGGCCAGGTAGTACGTGCTGTCCTCGCCAAGAAAGGGCGGGCCCCAACCTCGCGTGTCGTCGCCGGTCTCCGGACGCTCCACTTTGATGACCTCGGCGCCGAGGTCGGCCAGGAACATCGTCGCCAGCGGGCCGGACAGCACCCGAGAGAAGTCCGCGATCACGATGCCTTCAAGCGCTCTGCTCACTCAGACCATCCCGCGGCGGTATGCCGATAGCGGCGACGATGTCCACCAGACATCGGCCGTGAGTTTCAACTTCCGTATCATGTATATCTTGTTCGTGACGTGGAGTCAAGCCGGGTGGTGGACATCTGTCGATGTTGTTGTATCTTGTATACTAGACTCGGTTCTGCCTCCAGGCAGATACGGAGGCGACGGGTTCGGCCAGCGTCTCAGCAAGACTCGTTCGCCAGGAGGCGATAGATGGCTAGAACTCCCACCGACCCGGCGCATCCCTCGGGTTCAACTCGCGACAGGAAGCCGAGCAACTTCAAGCGCCCCCCCACCGCGCAAGAGGCGGTCTCCGCGGAGCTGCGGCGCGAGATCCTCGAAGGTGAGCTGCCGCCCGGGACTCAGATACTGCAGGATCGCCTGGCCGAGCAGCTCGGCGTGAGCAGGGTTCCGGTTCGCGAAGCGCTCAAGATACTCGAGGGCGAGGGGCAGATATCGTACGAGCCTCACCGTGGCTATTTCGTCACCGAGCTCGATCTCAAGGAGCTCCGCGAGGTCTATCAGATCCGTAACCTGCTCGAAGCCGAAGCCGTGCGCCTGGCGATCCCGCTGATGTCGTCCGACGATGACGACCGGATGGACCAGGCACTGCGAGACACCGAGGACGCCGGCCGACGCAACGACATCGTCGCGCTCACCGCAGCGAACCGGCGATTCCACTTCGCGATGATCGACCCATGTGGTCTGACGCGACTGGTTCGGATCATTCGGCAGCTCTGGGACGCCACGGACCCCTACCGGTCCGTCTACTTCGGAGAGTCCGAGCACCGCGGAGTGGTCATCCGCGAACATCGCCAGATCGTCAAGGCCGTGAAGACGCGAGACGTCGACACCGTGGTGGAGCTCCTCGCCGCACATCGCGCCGGCACCGTGGCCAGCCTCCAGCGCCTGCTCGACACGGCCTCGCCAGCTGCTGACGACGGGCGGACCAGCTGACTCGAGAAGCTGCTGCAGCCCTCACGCCAAGGAGATCATCACGCTCTGCAGCTGGCCGTAGGAGCTGATCTCCTCGACCGACTCCTCGCGTCCGACGCCTGAGTCCTTGAAGCCACCGAATGGCATGCCGGGATAGTGGGTCGCAACCGAGTTGACCCAGACGTACCCCGCCTCCATCCGCCCGGCGACGACGTGCGCTCTCCGCAGATCACTGGTCCAGATGCTGGCCGTCAGTCCCATGGTGACCTCGTTGGCGACTGCGACGGCCTCGTCTTCGGTCTCGAAGGGCATGACACAGCACACGGGCCCGAACACCTCTTCCTGGTAAGTTGCCGCCAGGCTACGGGGCACCTCAAGCACCTGCGGAGCCATCAGGCAGCGCTCCCGTTGCCAGGGGGTGAGGGCTTCTGCCCCGCGGAAAGTCAGCTCCTCAACCTGCCTTTCCAGG
>CAZTHV010000022.1:0-19005 GCA_964613165.1 uncultured Marmoricola sp. | reverse complement strand
CCTCACCGACGCCGGCATCCTCCACCAAACCCCCATCGGCATCTTCCGCTCAATCAACCGCCCCACCTACGACGACCAAACCCGCCAACAGATCACCACCGCCAGCGCCGCCCAGACCGACCACACCACCGCGCTCGCCGGCCTCATCACCGGCAACGACACCTGGACCCCGACGAGGACCGAGAGCAGTCATGACCTATGTGATCGCGCAGCCCTGCATCGACGTCAAGGATCGAGCTTGCGTCGATGAATGCCCTGTGGACTGCATCTACGAGGGCGCGCGGATGCTCTACATACACCCTGTCGAGTGTGTCGACTGCGGTGCCTGCGAGCCGGTGTGCCCGGTCGAGGCGATCTTCTTCGAGGAAGACCTCTCCGAGTCTGCCGAGGCGTTCACTGCGATCAACGCGGAGTTCTTCGCCGAGCTCGGCAGCCCCGGTGGCGCGGACGGGCTGCCGGAAGCTCCCGACCATCCGTTGGTCGCCACCCATCCACCGGCCTGATTCCAGCAGATCCCACTGAATCATCAAGCACCGAAAGGAAGTCGATATGACCAAGTACCTGGAGATCGGATATCCCGAGCGGGATGTCACCGCCAAATTCGAGCTCTTCGAGGATCTCGCACCAAAGACGGTCGAAGCGGTCTGGAACGCGACGAGTGACGAGTTCACGGTGCCGTGCTACCACTCGATCTTCTCCGGTCAGGAGATCTTCTGGTATGTGCCGCAGCCCTTGCCTGAAGGGATTCCGCTGGAGAACCACACCTGGCGGTGCGAGCCGGGCGACCTCTTCTTCTTCCAGATGAAGGCCGGGATGCTCCGATCCCGTGGCCAGACCCCTGAGCTGCGTGGAAGCAAGGACGTCTTCGAGCTGGCCGTGACCTACGGCCTGAGCGACTTCATGATCATGACGCTCGACGGCTGGCGAGGATCTGTCATCGGGCGCATCACCGACAACGCGGACGACTTCTACCAGGCATGCGGAGCCGTCCTGGACGAGGGCATTCAGCCGATCCGCGTACGCCATGCCAGTGCTTGACCGGGTTCAACCGGTCGCGGCGCGATACCCGATCGCGTCGCAGCTGACCTATCTGGACACCGCGGGAGTGGGCCCGATGTCAGCGAACACGTGCCGGGCGATGGTCGACTATGCGGATTGGTACGCCAGCGAGGGCGTGACCACGGCCTTCGATGCGATGGACGACATGATCGGCCAGGTACGCCGACAGTTCTCCTCATTGATCGGAGCGGCGCCTGAAGAGACCTGTCCGGTCCCCAGCTGTTCAGACGCGATCAACTCCGTCGCTGCTGCCGCCGAGCTGGGACCGGGAGACAACGTCGTGCTCACCGACGCCGAGTACCCGTCGAATCTCTTTGCCTGGCTCCGCTACGAGGAGCAGGGAGTGGAGGTACGTCGCGTCAGAACTCGCGACGGCGCCTTCGACCCCGAGGAGCTGGCGCGACTCTGTGACCAGCGCACACGGGTCGTCGCACTGAGCCATGTCTCCTACTTGACCGGCTACAGGTGTGACCTCGCCACGATGGCCGAGGTGGCTCACGATGTGGCCGCGCTTCTCGTCGTCGACGCGACGCAGTCGCTCGGTGCGGTCGAGATCGACGTCCATCGCGACAACGTGGACGTGCTGGTCTCCTCGGGTCTCAAGTGGCTCCTGGCTCCCATCGGCACCGGAGGGCTGTACGTCCGCCGCGACGTGGTGCAGCGGCTGCGGCCGACCGCGGTGAGCTGGATGTCCATGGCCGACTATCAGGACAAGGGCCCGGACCTGCCGGAGCTCGCATCCGACACTCGGCGATTCATGACCTCCGGCAACATCCCGCTCAGTCTCTACGCGGGCTTCGTGGCAGCGATCGCCGAACTGATGGAGGTCGGTGTCGCGGCCGTGGAACGGCGCGTTCTCGAGCTCTCTGGACAGCTCATCTCGGGGTTGAGTGAGCTCGGCTACGAGGTTCACACGCCGCCGGTCGCAACGGAGAGGGCAGGGATCGTGACCGTCGCCACGCCGGAGCCGGAACTCGTCCTCGAACGGCTCAGGTACAAGCGCATCCACGCCGTATCGCGTCACGGAGGGGTGCGCTTCTCGCCCCACTATTTCGTCTCCGACGAGGAGATCTCGAGAGTCTTGGAGGTCATGCATGCATGCAGACAAAACGGTTGAGACCGATGTCCTGATCATCGGCGCCGAAGGCGCGGGGATGCGCGCCGCGATCGAGGCGCGTGAGCGGGGTGTCGAGGTCCTCTCCGTGACGAAGCTCTACCAGGCGAGGTCGGGATCGACCATCTGTGCGCCCGGGGACTACGTCGCGGATGCGGCAGCGCTGCGCGACATGGGACTGCACGACTTCGTCGGTGACACGGTCGAGGAGTTCTACGAGGACGTGATGGCCAGTGGTCAGCGGATCAACGATCCCGTCCTTGCCCGTCTGATGGTGGAGCAGGCACCCCAGCGTCTTCGGGACCTGCTCGACTACGGCGCCAAGTTCGATCGGGTCTATCACTACGGCGGACATCGCAGTCCGCGCAGCGCCAGCATGGGGCGGGTCGGCAAGACAGGTGTCGGCGTCATGCAAACCCTAGGTCGCAAGGCAGGGTCTGTGGGCGCCAAGCTCATGCAGGGCTGCACGATCATAGATCTCGTTGTCGACGACGGGGTCGTCCAGGGCGCGATCGGGGTCGATCTCGACACGGGGGACTACGTGGCGATCACCGCCAAGGCGGTCATCCTGGCAACCGGTGGTGCCGCGCGTGCCTTCGAGCCGACATCGAATCCCGAGGAGTCCACGGGTGACGGCATGGCGATGGCCTACCGAGCAGGCGCCCAGCTGATGGATATGGAGATGATGCAGTTCATCCCCTACGCGCAAGCGACGCCACAGGCGATGCGCGGCAACATCCACTTCGCCTATGAGCTGGTCTCACTGCTCCCGAGCTACCTCGTGAACTCCCTGGGCGAGCGGTTCATGCAGAAGTACGACCCGGTGCGCATGGAGAAGTCCACCAGGGACTTCTTGTCCTTGGGCATTGCCACGGAGGTCGCCGAGGGCAGGGGAAGTGTCAACGGCGGGGCGTACGTCGCCATGGACCACATCGATCCCGCCGTCGTTCGTGAGCTCGCTGACAGCATGTTCCCGAACTGGCGAGTCGGGGCGTTCTCCTTGCAGAAGTTCGGCTATGACCCGTCGATCCATGCGGTGGAGGTGACTCCCGCCTCCCACTACTCATGTGGTGGGATCAGGATCGACGCCCAGTGCCGGACCACCATCGACGGTCTCTTCGCCGCCGGCGAGGTCGCGGCCGGAGTCAATGGTGCCAATCGGCTGTCGGGTGCCGCGTTGACCGAGACCCAGGTCTTCGGCGCCATTGCGGGCGCCAGCGCGGCGGATCGCGTGAAGCAGCACAAGCACCCTCCGAAGATCTCCGGGGCCTGCATCGAGTCGGCGGTCGCGGCTGTCGAGTCCATCTGCGCAGGCGCCGGAGAGAGGTCGACCGCGGTCAGGGCGGAGCTCTTGTCGCAGTCCCAGCAGAAGCTCGGCGTGTTGCGGTCGTGTGAAGGGCTGGAGTCGATGATCGGTGAGATCCAGTCGCTGCGCGCGGAGGCGCGGCGGGTGCGACTCGAGCGATCCGAGCGGAGCCGGAACCAGGAGCTGCACCGGGCCCTGGAGGTCCGCAACATGGTCGACGTCCTTGACGCAACGGCCAGATCGGCACTGTCGCGCCGCGAGAGCCGAGGTGGTCACCGCAGGCTCGACCATCCGGAGACAGCTTCTCAGCCGACCAACACGCTGATCCGAAACGACGGAGACGGTGACCATGTGGAGACCGTGGAGGTGAGGGCATGACCCAGCTTTCGAATGTCCAGGTGGCGGAGGCGGCTGAGATCGACGCCGTCGTGCGTGTCTGGCGCACCGACGGAGACGATTCGCCCGGTGAGTTCGTCACGTTCCATCTCAAGATCGGGAGCGACTGGAGCGTGCTGAATGTGCTCCAGGCGATCCAACGGGAGCAGGAGCCGGGTCTCAGCTTCTATGCCGCCTGCAAGCTGGGTCTGTGCACAGCATGTTGGGCGCAGGTGAACGGGAAGAAAGTGCTGACCTGTACCGCACCGGTCGAGGCAGATATGACCATCGAGCCTGCCAAGAACTACCGCGTCCTTCGTGATGTGCTGATCGAACCAATCGATCGCTGAGAGTAGGGGTACGGCATGTCCCGTGAGTCCGTTCGTTTCGGCAGCAAGGCCGATCTTGTCGCGGATACGCTTCGATCCGAGATCCAGAGAGGCACGCTGGCGCCGGGCGACCTGCTCAAGCAGCGTGATCTGGCGCAGCGGTTCGGGGTCAGCCCGACGCCTGTCCGGGAGGCACTGAGCACGCTGCGGGCCGAGGGGTTCGTCGTGGCCGAGCTGCACCACGGCGCATCCGTGGTCCGTCCCACGCTGGACCGCCTGTGGGAGAACGCGCTGATCCGAGGAGAGCTGGAGGTGCTGGCCTGCCGGCTCGCGACCGGCCGGGCGAAGCAGCAGGACATCGACGAGCTGAACGTCATCAACGAATCGTTCGCCGCAGCGGAGCCGGGTTCGCCGGAGGCCAACGCGGCCAATCGTGAGCTCCACTTCCGGATCTACGAACTTGCGGACGCCCCGGTCCTGCTCGGAATCATGACCCAGCTCTGGCGCGCGATCGATCGTGCGCCCAACACGTTCCGGGATCGTGCCGAGTCGGTCGCCCAGCACGCGGCGCTGATCGACGCGATCGGCCGTGGTGACGCGGCGGACGCGGCTGAGATCGCCGAGGTGCACGTCGGCGAGGCCTCAGACCGTATGCGCCACGAGATGAACAGGCTCAGCGGCAAGGAGGCCGAGGGCGCTTGAGGGGGCTCAACTCTCGCGCACGGTCCCACTGACAAGTATTCACGGCATTCTTTCGACAAGGAAAGGGGAGCACCAACCAACGTTGATCATGCCATGCGAAGAGTTCTTTATGTATGTGCATGATCACCTCCATCGAATCTGCATTTCATGGAAGTGTCAGAAGATTTTTCGAAGGGGTACGTTCGCGGCGCCCGGAAGGTGCGTCGAGAAGCCGGCTCATATATGCGCGGAATCTGATTCGCGCTGAGATGTCGATGTCGGACAGAACGAGCGTACTTGGGTTGACGAACTGACAAGATTGAGGAGATCCCAATGAAGATCAGCCGTATTCAGCGTCGAGGCCTGGCGGCCTCCCTCGCGCTGTTGTGCTCTGCCGCTCTATTGACCGCTTGTGGGGAGGGCGAGACACCCGTTGCCAAGGCCGGATGCGACGAGATGGACAAGGTGACGGTCCGTCTCTCGTACCTGGCGTACGCGGCGCACATCCCCGTCATCGTCGGCAAGGAGAAGGGCTACTACGCCGATGCCTGCATGGATGTGACGATCAACAAGGGCAGGGGCTCGGCGTTCGCCGCCACTGCGGTCGGTGCCGGAAGAGAGACGTTCGGTTACGCGGACGACCCGGCGGTCCTGACGGCAGCTAGCCAAGGTGTTCCTGTGGTCGCTATCGGCGACATCTACTCAGACAGTGGCCAGGCGCTGATCGCCACCGAGAAGTCCGGCATCGAGGAACCAGCGGACTTCGCCGGGAAGCGCATGGTGGTGTTCCCGGGATCGGCGACCGAGGTGGTCCTCCGCGCGTTCCTCGAGAGTCAGGATCTGACGGGCAAGGTGAAGTTGGTATCGGCTCAATCCGGGGGCGATCTGCCGATTCTTCTCGAGGGCAAGGCGGATGGCGAAGTCGCGAACGCGCTCAACGATGTCATTGCTTGGAGCTTCTCCGAACCGGATTTCAAGGTAAAGGTGTGGAAGACCGCGGATCTTGGCATCAACCTGCCCGGCGCGGGGCTCATCACGAGTCAAGACCTCATCGACAAGGACCCCGACCTGGTCAAGCGCTTTGTCGCAGCGACCGTCAAGGCGGCCGCGTGGTCGCGTGACAACCCGGCTGAGGCGGTCAAGCTCGAGGTCAGCGCATTCCCCGAGTTGAAGGAAGACATCGAGGCGGCCAAGTGGGAGGCCTACGCAGCCGTTCTGACCGATCCCATCGGCTCTTACGACGTCAGCCGCTGGAAGGGCATGCAGGAGCTCTTTCTCGAGCACGAGGCGATCGAGACCGAGGTCGATATCGACAAGCTGGTCACCGAGGAGTTCCTGCCCGGCTCCGGAGACTGAGCGATGACGTCTTCAACCGCAGTGAACGGAAGCGAGATGACCACCGAAGAGGATCGCCGATTCGTCTCGGTGAGGTCCGTGACCAAGAGCTATCAGCAGGGGAAGCGCACGATTCAGGCACTTCCCGCGGTCGATCTCGACATTCCCGATCGGGAGTTCGTATGCGTCATCGGCGCGAGCGGCTGTGGAAAGTCCACCTTGCTGCGGCTGCTCGCCGGGCTCGAGAGTCCCAGCACCGGGACGCTCAGCATCTTCGGCCAGACACCGGAGGAGTCGCGACTCAATCGTCGGCTCGGCCTGGTCTTTCAGGAGGCGGTGCTGATGCCCTGGCGGACTGTGGAGGAGAACATCTGGTTGCCGCTGCAGGTGCTCGGCGCCAGCAAGCCGGTGCGTCGCGAGCGAGCCAAGGAACTGGCCGCCCTGGTCGGTCTCGAGGACTACCTGCGGGCATTTCCCCACCAGTTGTCCGGGGGGATGCAACAGCGCGTCGGCATTGCGCGAGCACTCGCGCACGACCCGCCGTTGCTGTTGATGGACGAGCCGTTCGGCGCGCTGGACGCGATGACTCGCGATCACCTCAATTTCGAGCTGATGCGCATCTGGGCCGAGAGCGGCAAGACGATCTTCTTCGTGACGCATGACATCGAGGAGGCGGTTCTGCTGGCCGACACGATCGTGGTCATGGCTGGCCATGGGCTGCCAGGCACCACGCTCAGGTCGCCTCTGCCGCGGCCACGTGACCGGGGGCTCAAGGAGTCCGCCGAGTTTGGGGACTTTGCCAGAACAGTCCGCAAACTGCTCGAGGAGGGGGGATGAGGATGAGACCAACCTGGCTCAACCTACGCACGTTCACACCGGTGGCGTCCGTGCTGGGGGCGGTGGCCCTGTGGCACCTGGCGACCGTGGTGATCGACATACCCAGGTACATCCTGCCCTCGCCCGTAGACGTGGCGCAGACCCTGCGGGAGGACTGGCCGATATTCCGGGCGAACGCGGTGACGACGCTCCAGGAGTCCATTCAGGGGCTGCTCATGGGTGTGACTGCGGCAGTCGTGCTGGCGCTCGTCATGGTCCGTGTCCGGGTGGTGTACGCGGTGCTGATGCCACTGATCACGATGCAGCAGAGCATCCCCATGCTCGCCTTCGCTCCGCTGTTCGTGATCTGGTTCGGCTTCGGACAGATCTCGAAGGTGCTGATCAGCGCGCTCATCGCGTTCTTCCCTGTTCTGGTGACCACGATCCGCTCGTTGACCTCCGTCGATCGTCGACTGCTCACGCTGCTGCGGTCACTCGCCGCCGGATCCCGCCTGGAGTACACGCTGGTACGGATCCCGCACTCGTTGCCGTCGTTGTTCGCCGCCATCCGGATCGCGATCCCGCTGAGCATCGTCGGTGCCGTGGTCGGTGAGTTCGTCCAGGCCGATAGCGGGCTCGGCTACATGATCCTGCTGTCGACGACGAATGTGGACACCGCTGGTGTCTTCGGATGCGTGGTGCTGTTGGCGGCGATCAGCGCGACGTACTACCTGGTGGTGACGCTGATCGAGAACGCACTCCTGAAGAGACGTTTCGGGCACATGGAACCGGTAGCGGCGGCATGACGGAACCGTTACGGCTCTGCATTCCGGACCTGGTGTCGCCGTCATACTTCCCCGCGGCGGTGATGGTGGAGAGTGGATTCGCGGCGGAGCAGGGTCTGGACATGGTGATCGATCAGATCTGGCCGGTCGATCTGGCAGTGGAGGAGTTGCACACCGGCGCACTGGACCTGCTCGCCGCACCCGCTCATATCGTGCCGCGACCCGGATCCGGTGTGTGGGGAAGCCCGAGGATCGTGGCTGCCATCTCACAGGGCACGTTCTGGTTCCTGGTGGCGCGAGCGGACTTGAATGTGGATCCTTCGGATCTCTCCACGCTCGCTGGGCTGCACGTCGCCGCGGCGCCGGGTCCGGATCTCGCCTTCGCGATGCTGCTCCATGACGCCGGTGTCGACGCGGAGGCCCTGAACATCAAGGTCGGGCTTCCCGAAGGGATCCCGCGGCCTCGTGACATGTCCTTCGGTGCTTGGGCAGCTGGTCAGCTGAATGCCGGACGCATCGATGCCTTCTGGGCGAATGGCATGGGGGCCGAGTTGGCGGTGCGATCAGGTGCGGCACGCGTCGTTCTCGACGTACGCCGGGGAGACGGTCCGGCGGAGGCCTTTCACTACACCTTCGCGTCGATCGTGGCGTCGGGCCGAACCGTCGAGGAGCGACCCGACGCCGTCCGGGCGATCGCACGGGCGCTGGCGGCGACTCACTGTGCTCTGCGGGACGATCCCACCGTCGCCCAGTCTGCGGCCGACCGTCTCTTCCCCGCGGTGGAGGCCTCGCTCGCCGTCGAGCTGGTGAGGCGCGACACCAAGTTCTACGACGCCACCGTCGATGCCGCTGCGGTCGAGGGGGTGGCCCGGTTCCTCCGTGCTCTCGGCTCGATTGACGGCCACGTCACGCGCGCTGAGGTCGTGGCCGATCCGTGACCGGACCCGAGTCGAGGTCGGCGATACGCTGACCGCCTATGGACTGGGTGCTGCTCGCGTCTGTCTTCGTGACGCTCTTCGTGATCATGGACCCGGTCGGAACCGTTCCCATCTTCCTGTCCCTGACCGGTGGCCGCTCGCCGGCGATGGCGCGGCGGGCGGCCTGGCAGGCGGTGGCCGTCTCGTTCGGCGTGATCAGCGCCTTTGCCTTCTTCGGCCAGCAGATCCTCTCCTACCTGAACATCTCGCTCGCCGCGCTGCAGGGTGCCGGCGGCCTGCTGCTGCTGCTGGTCGCGCTGGAGCTGCTGACCGGCAAGGAGGCCGACCAGGTGGCGGCGGCCGACACCAACGTCGCGCTGGTGCCGCTCGGGACGCCGCTGCTCGCCGGCCCGGGCGCGATCGTCGCCACGATGGTCTTCACCCGTCAGGTCGGCGACTGGTCGGAGTTCGCCGCGGTGGCGCTGGGCGTGGTGGCCGTGCACGTGACGCTGTGGCTCTCGATGCGCTTCTCGCTGCCGATCCTGCGGCTGATCGGCGACAGCGGCGTCATGCTGGTGACCCGCATCGCCGGCCTGCTGCTGTCGGCCATCGCGGTGCAGATGATCGCCGACGCGGTGCGCGCCTTCGTGACCGGCGAGGCCTGATCTCCTCGGACCTCAGTCACTTCCGGCCGATGGACTGGAAGCGCTGCAGCAGACCGGCCGGGACGAGCCGCGCGCCGGTGACGATCGCCTTGTACCTCAGGCTCGGCACCGAGACCGCCTTGCCGGCCTCCAGGTCGGCCAGCGCGGCGCGGACGACGTCGGGCGCGTCCAGCCAGAGGAACCCCGGCGCCGAGTCGCGGCCGACCTCCATCCGCTGGTGGAACTCGGTGCGGACGAGGCCCGGGCAGAGCGCCATCACCCGGACGCCCGAAGCGGCGTACTCGTGGTGGGCCCATGCGCTGAACGAGGTGACGTAGGCCTTGGCCGCGGAGTAGGTCCCGCGTGGCAGGAAGCCCGCGACCGAGGAGACGTTGACGATGCCACCGCGCCCCCGGGCCGCCATCGGGCCCAGCGCCGCGTGCGCGAGCCGCAGCACCGCGACCACGAGGACGTCGAGCTGGGCCTGCTCCTGCTCGACGCCGTTGTCCAGGAACCGGCCCTTGAGTCCGAAGCCGGCGTTGTTGACGAGTACGTCGACCGGGCGGTCCGGATCGGCCAGCCTGGCCTCGACCCGGGCCAGCTGCTCGCGGTCGGTCAGGTCGGCGGCCAGGACCTCGGTCTCCACGTCGTACCGATCACGCAGCTCGGCGGCTGTCTGCTCCAGCCGCCGGGTGTCCCGGGCGACCAGGACGAGGTCGTCGCCGCGGGCCGCGAGCTGCTCGGCGAACTCGCGGCCGATGCCGGCGGTGGCGCCGGTGATCAGGGCGGTGCGGATGGCTGGGTTGGTCCGGGCGGGCGACATGGGCCACAGCATCTCCGTCACGGCGTCCGAGGGCAATGGCCGTACGGCATGATGGGACCCGATGTCCGCTACCCGTGTGCTCGCCGTCGCCAACCAGAAGGGCGGCGTGGCCAAGACCACGACTGTCGCCTCGCTGGGCACGGCTCTGACCGAGCTCGGCCAGCGGGTGCTGCTCGTGGACCTGGACCCGCAGGCCTGCCTGACCTTCAGCCTCGGCATCGACCCCGAGGACCTGGAGCTGTCGGTCCACCACGTGATCACCAAGGGCGTCGCGCCGGCCGATGTGATGGTGACCACCGAGGAGGGCGTCGACCTGATGCCGGCCACCATCGAGCTGGCCCGGGCCGAGGCGGACCTGCTCACCCGGACCGGCCGGGAGTACGTGCTGCGCACGGTCATCGAGGAGCTGGACGAGTACGACTGGGTGCTGCTGGACTGCCCGCCGTCGCTGGGCGTCCTCACCGTCGCGGCGCTGACCGCGGCCACCGGAGTGCTGATCCCGCTGCAGTGCGAGACGCTCTCCCACCGTGGCGTCGGTCAGCTGCTCGACACCGTGCACGACGTACGCCGGTTCACCAACCGCGAGCTGGAGGTCTGGGGCGTCCTGCCGACGCTGTACGACGGGCGCACCACCCACGCGCGAACGGTCCTGGAGACGATCTCCGAGACCTACGACCTGGCGGTGATCGAGCCGCCGATCCCGAAGTCGATCCGGTTCGCCGAGGCGCCGGCCGCGGGCCGGTCGATCCTGGTGACCGCCCGCTCCAACAAGGGCTCCCAGGCCTACCGAGACGTCGCCGCCAACCTCCTGGCCCGAGGCTGAGGGACCGGCATGGCGGGGAGGCACCGGCTGGAGCCGCCACGGCGGGTGCGGGTGCGTCGCGGGCGGATGGCCGCGGCCAGCGCGGCGGCGGCGATCACCGCGATCGCCCTGCTCTGCGGCATGGGTGTCGTCCCGTTGCCGGGGTCCGCGACCGCCGGCGACCGCTCGGGCGCCGACGCGGGTGCGGCCCAGCAGCCCACCACTCAGCGGCCCACCACTCAGCGGGCCGAACCGCAGGCCGTGGGGCGGACCGCGCCGACGGACAGCCAGCCGGCGGAGCCGGCGCCGCCCCAGCAGCAGCCAGCGACGCAACCCGTCGAGTCCGAGCCCTCACAGCAGCCGGCTGCCTCGCCGACCGCCGTGCCGGCCGGGTCGGGCCAGGGCCGGCGGATCGTCTTCTCCATCCCGCAGCAGCGGGTGTGGCTGATCGACGGCCGGGGCCGGACCGTCTCGACGTACCTCGTGTCGGGCAGCGTCACCGACAACCTCAAGCCGGGCAGCTACTCGGTCTACTCCCGCTCCCGCTGGGCCAACGGCATCCAGGACTCCGGGGTGATGGAGTACTTCGTCCGCTTCACCCAGGGCCGGAACGCCGCCATCGGCTTCCACAACATCCCCACCAAGAACGGTGTGCCGCTGCAGAGCGTCCGGCAGCTCGGCACGCCGCAGTCGCACGGCTGTATCCGGCAGCGGATGAAGGACGCGATCCGGCTCTGGGACTTCGCGCCGCTCGGCACCAGGGTGGTCGTGGTCTAGGGCACGACCCGGGTCTCCTCGGCCGGCCCGGCGGGTGCCGGCGCCGGCCAGAGCCCGGTATGCCCTAGTCTCGCCGCATGGCGAGAGTCATCGGCCGGGTGTTGGGCCTGATCCTGATCGCGATCTCCGTCGGCATCGGCGGCATCGCGATCTCCTCCGACGGCGACGGCGCCGAGGTGGCCGCCATCGCCGGCTACGAGGCGACCTTCGACGTCGACGAGCACGGCGAGATGCGGGCGGTGGAGGAGATCGCCGTCCAGTTCCCGGTCCCGCGGCACGGGATCTTCCGCTTCTTCGACACCTGGGACGCCGGTGACGTCCACAACCGGGCGATCCCACGCGACATCCAGGTCACTCGGAACGGCTCTCCGGAGCCGTTCGAGCTGCAGAGCCAGACCCGCGGCCGCTACCGCGTGGTCAAGATCGGGTCTGCCAACACCACGCTGACCGGCCTGCAGGAGTACCGGATCAGCTACCGCGTCGAGGGCGTCCTCACGTCCGGGGTGGACGGCTCGCGCACGCAGCTCTACTGGGATCTGATCCCGGCCGGCTGGGCGATGCCGATCTCTCAGGCCAAGCTCTCGGTGAACCTGCCCGCGGCGGCGGAGCAGGTGCGCTGCGCGGTCGGCGCCGGGTCGGCCGGCGGGTGCACCGCCACGGGCGAGGGCACCGAGCGCCTCACCGTGGAGAGCACCGGCCTGCCGGCGCACACGCCGGTGACGCTTCGGGCGGGCATGGACATCCCCACCCCGGATGCGGACACCTTGCCCTGGCCCAGCCGGCTCGACCCGGTCCTGGGCCGGCATCCGGTGCTGCTCGCCCTGGTGCTGCTCTGTGCGGTCGTGGCGGCCGGCGCGGGCGCCTGGCTGTCCCGGTCGGTCCGGGAGCGGAAGCCCCGGTTCCCGGTGATGTACGCGCCGCCCGAGGGCATCGGGCCGGCCCAGGCGGCGTACATCCTCACCGAGGGCATCGAGGACTCCGCCTTCGTGGCCTCGATGCTGTACGCCGCGGAGAAGGGCGCACTCACGCTGGAGCAGGAGGGCGGTGACTGGACGATCGCCGGGGCCGGCGACGGCTCGGCGTGGCAGCAGACCGACCCGGTGACCCAGGAGACCGTCAAGTCCCTCGGGGTCTGGGGCGAGGGCACCGCGTTCACCGCGTCGCGGAGCTCGGTCAGCGCGGGCCAGACCCTCAAGACGGTGCTGGCCAGCTTCAAGGCGAACACCAAGACCTGGGCCAGATCCTCCGGCCTGATGGTCACCAGCGGGCTCGGACCGTTCGGCGCCGTCGTGCTTCTCGTGCTGCTCGGACTCACCGTCTGGCTCGGCGCCTTCAACCCCTTCAACATGTCCGTGATCGCGCTGATCCCCGGCCTGTTCGCCATCTTCGGCATGAGCGTGGGCGCCTCGGGCGCCGGCACCCGCAGGACCGCGGCCGGCCGGGACCTGTGGTCGCGGGTCGGTGGCTTCAAGCGGATCCTGTCCACGTCCTCCGCGGAGGACCGCTTCGACTTCTCCGGGCGCAAGGAGATCTACACCGCCTACATCCCGTGGGCGGTGGCGTTCGGGTGCGCCGACGAGTGGGCGCGGAAGTACCAGATGGAGACCGGCGAGGAGCCGCCGGTCCCGTCGTACTTCGCCGGCTATGCCGGCGCTCACACGGCAGCGGTCGTCGGCCAGATGGTCACCAGCTTCGACTCGGCGGTGTCCTCGGCGATCTCGGCCTACCAGGCCACGCAGTCCTCGTCGTCCTCATCCTCCGGCGGCGGATTCAGCGGCGGCGGGGGCGGCGGAGGCGGCGGGGGTGGCTCTTGGTGAGCAACTCCGCTTGAATCACTGACTGAGCCGGATTGGGCCGGATTGGGCCGGATTGGGCGCACTGAGCCGGACTCCTCGAACGTTTCGTGAACCGAAAGCAGGTATAGAACATGGTGATCGCGCTGATCGTGATCGTGGTGATCGTCGCCCTGGTGGGCTTCGTCATCGCCGGATTCAACAAGCTGCGCACAGCCGACATCGGCGCGCAGGAGGCGCTCGGCGGCATCGACGTCCAGCTGACCCGGCGCGCCGACCTGATCCCGAACCTGGTCGAGACGGTCAAGGGCTACGCCGCGCACGAGCGGGGCGTGTTCGACGAGGTCACCGCGGCCCGTGCGGGGGTCATCGCCGCGGCGAAGGGCGACGACGTCCCCGCCAAGGCCGCCGCCGACGCCGCCTTGGAGCAGGCGCTGGTGCGGGTCAACGCCGTCGCAGAGGCCTACCCGGACCTGAAGGCGAACACCAACTTCCTGGACCTGCAGAAGCAGCTCGCCGAGACCGAGAACCAGATCTCGTTTGCCCGGCAGTACTACAACGACGCCGTGGCCACGCTGAACACGCTGGTCAAGACGATCCCGTGGCTGCTGTTCGTCGGCATCGCCGGCGTGAAGGAGCGCGAGTTCTACGAGGCACCCGCCGGCCAGAACGTCGCGCCCACGGTCAGCTTCGACCCGCCGGCGCCCCCGGCGCCTCCGGCCGCTCCGCAGGCCTGACTGACCGCTACTCGCCCTCGCGACTGGCCAGGAGGCGGCGGAAGGAGTCGACCCGGAGGGCCTCGTCGCCGGTCGCCTGGTCGAGGCCGCACTCGGGCTCGCCGTAGCCGTGGGTGCAGCCGCGCGGGCAGTCGGCGGTGAGCTCGTGCAGGTCCCCGAAGGCCCCGATGAGGTGGTCGGGATCGACGTGGGCCAGGCCGAACGAGCGGATCCCGGGAGTGTCGACGATCCAGCCGCCATCGGGCAGCGCCAGCATCAGCGCGTTGGTGGAGGTGTGCCGCCCGCGCCGAGTCACCGCGTTGACGTCGCCGGTCTCCCGGCCGGCGTCGGGGACCAGCGCGTTGACCAGGGTCGACTTGCCCACGCCGCTGTGACCGAGCAGCACGCTGGTACGCCCGGCCAGCTGTGCGCGCAGCTCGCTGATGTCGGCGCCCCGGTGGGTGACGACGAAGGGCACGCCGAGCGGGCGGTACATCGCCACCAGGTCATCGGGGGACGCGAGGTCGGCCTTGGTCAGGCAGAGCAGCGGTCGCATGCCCGCGTCGTACGCCGCGACGAGCGCGCGGTCGATCAGCCGCGGCCGTGGTTCGGGGTCGGCCAGGGCGGTCACCACGACCAGCTGGTCGGCGTTGGCGACGATCACCCGCTCCACCGGATCGGTGTCGTCCGCCGTACGGCGCAGCACGGCGGTGCGCTCGTCGATCGAGACGATCCGGGCCAGCGAGCCGGGTGCGCCCGAGGTGTCGCCGACCAGACGGACCCGGTCGCCGACGACGACGCCCTTGCGGCCCAGCGGCCGGGACTTCATCGCGACCACGACCGTGCCTGCTGTCGATCCGCCGCCCTCCAAGTGGCAGGTCAGCCGCCCGCGGTCGACGGTGACCACGACGGCCGGGACGGCGTCGTCGTAGGAGGGGCGCTCCTTGGTCCGCGGCCGGGTCCGGCGCCGGGGCCGCTCGTAGCTCTCCGGGTCGTGCTCGTCGTACCGCCCGCTCACGGGATGAGCAACCTCGCCCACACCCGCTCGAAGCCGGGGAAGGTCTTGGCGGTGGTCGCGATGTCCTCGACCAGGACGCCCGGGACCGCGGAGCCGATCACCACTGCGGCCTGGGCCATCCGGTGGTCGGCATAGGTGCGGAAGGTGCCGCCGTGCAGTGGCGCCGGGCGCAGCGAGAGGCCGTCGTCGTGCTCGGTGACGTCCGCGCCCAGCGCGGTCAGCTCGGTGGTCAGCGCGTGCAGCCGGTCGGTCTCGTGGCCGCGGATGTGGGCGATTCCGCGCAGGCGCGAGGGCGAGTCGGCGAGCGCGCACAGCGCCGCGATCGCGGGCGCCAGCTCGCCGACGTCGTGCAGGTCCACGTCGATGCCGGCGATCGTGCCGGTGCCCCGGACGGTCAGCCCGTCCTCGTCCAGCCGGATGTCGGCCCCCATCTGGCCGAGCAGGTCGCGCAGTGCGTCGCCGGCCTGCGTGGTGACGGCCGGCCAGCCGGGCACGGTCACCTGCCCCGGATGTCGCTCAGTGCCGCTGGTCATGGCCAGCATCAGGAAGGGCGCGGCGTTGGACAGGTCCGGCTCGATCGCGACGTCGCGGGCGGCGATCGGCCCGGGCCGGACGTGCCACCGGTTGGGCCTGGAGTCGTCGACCTCCACGCCGCGGGCCCGCAGGCAGGCCACGGTCATGTCGATGTGCGGGAGGGACGGCACCGGCGCGCCGTCATGGCGCACGTCGATGCCCTCGCGAAAGCGGGGAGCGGTCAGCAGCAGCGCCGAGACGAACTGGCTCGACGCCGAGGCGTCGATCACCACGGTGCCGCCACGGCCGCCACGGACCTCGCCGGCGCCGACCACGGTCAGCGGCAGCGTCCCGGTCTCGCTGAGCACGTCCACGCCGAGGTCGCGCAGCGCGCCGATGACCTGCGCCATCGGCCGGGTCCGCGCGTGCGGGTCGCCGTCGAAGACGGTGCTGCCACGGCGCAGGGCGGCGACCGGCGGGACGAATCGCATCACGGTGCCGGCCAGGCCACAGTCGATCTCGACGTCGCCGGGGGTGCCCGGGATGCCGGGGGAGACCGTCCAGTCCTCGCCGGCGGTGTCGACCGCCGAGCCCAGCGCGCTGAGTGCCCGGGCCATCAGCTCGGTGTCGCGTGAGCGCAGTGCCCGTCGTACGACGCCGGGGCGGTCCGCGAGCGCGCCGAGGATCAGCTCACGGTTGGTCAGCGACTTCGATCCCGGCAGCTCGACTCCCGCCACGACCGGCGCGGCCGCCGTCGGGGCGGGCCACGGGGCGGTCGTCTGCTGGGCGGTCACCGGGCCAGGCTATCGAGCCTGGACTTCGGCCTCGCTCACAGCAGGGTGAGCACCAGCTGGTCGCTGTTGTTGCCCGGTGCGGAGTCGGTCCAGCCGGGCGGGAGGCTGATCGAGGCGATGGCGAGGATCGGCAGGCCGTAGACCTTGAACTCCAGCGCGCCGGAGTCCGCGCCGACCTGGCAGGTGGCCGTGCCGCCGCTCACCGAGCAGCCCGAGCCGACCTGCACCAGCCGGCCGTCGCTGATCTTGACCGAGACCGTCGCTCCGGCGCTGGGCACCCCGCTGGGCGTCACCACCAGGTTGCCGAGGAGGCCGGCGTCGGAAGACAGAAGCTTGTGCTTGAAGGACACCTTGACTCCGGCGTTGGCCACCTTGGGCTCCGGTGTGGTGGTCGGCGGGGGTGTCGTCGCCGGTGGGTCGGTCGGCGTGGTCACCGGCGATGCGGGCGTGGCGGGCGAGGTCGGCGGCTTGCTCGGCGACCGGGGTGAGGCAGGCGTCGGCGAGCTCCCGGGTCTGGCCGGCGCGGTGACGCCGCCGGCGGCGGGCGGGGACACGCTGCCGCCGGGGCCGGTCACGCGGCCGTCGGTGAGGACCGGGGCGGAGTCGTCGGCGCCCTGGACCGGGTCGTCCTCGGAGCCCGGGGCGCTGGCAGGCGAGTCCGGCGACGACGCCGACTGCTGCCCCGGGGCGCTCGGCGCCGTGATCGAGGAACGCGGCGCGTCCGTCATCCGCGGCGCCGCGGCTCCGGTGGTGCCGTTGACCAGGGCGACGGTGGCGGCCACCGTGGCGACGGTCGCCACCGCGCCGATGCCGGCCGCGGCCGTGGCATTGCCGACGACGAGGTCGCGGACCCGTCCGGCGAAGGCGCTCAGGAAGCCGGCGCCGGCAGCCGAGCTCGCCGCGGCGGTGGCGGTCGCGCCGAGGTAGGCGGCGGTCGCGCCGCCGAGGATCAGCGGGCCGATGATCATGCCCATCGAGGAGTTGACCTCGAGCAGCTCGAGGTACATCGCCGTGCAACGGCGGCAGGACTCGAGGTGGTGCTCGACCTTGCCGGTGTCGCGGCGAGAGAGGCCGTTGCGGACGTAGGAGCCGAGGCGGTCGTGGGTCCAGCGACAGTCGTCGCCGACCAGGTCGGCGGCATGCATCTGCAAGAAGGCCTGGCGCAGGCCCTCCCGGGCCCGGTAGGCCAGAGCCGAGACGGAGTTGGCGCTCATCCCGAGCAGCAGGGCGACCTCGGCCGGCTTCTGCCCCTCGACCTCCAGGTGCCACAGCACCATCTGCCAGCGCTCCGGCAGGCTGGCGAACGCCTTGGCAGCGGCGCTGCCCTCGAAGCCGGCGATCACCGTGTCGGAGAAGGGCACGCCCCGGTCGTACGGCGTCAGGTCGTCGGTCGGCGTGGCCTTGGCGATCGCGCGGACCCGGTCGACGTGCAGCCGTCGTACGGCGGTGAGCAGATAGGCCCGGAAGGCCAGGTCGGGTCCGCCGCCGCCGATGAGGACGTTGAGCACCTTGGCGAACGCCTCGGACACCAGGTCGTCGGCGTCGGGACCGGGCAGCAGCTGTCGCGCGAGACGCTGGGCGGCCGCGTGGTGCCGCGTGAAGAGCTCGCCATAGGCGTCGACGTCACCGGCACGCACGCTCGAGATCAGCTCGGCGTCGCTGGGCGCGCCGAGCTGCTCGTCGGCAGCGGTAGTGACAGTCATCGTGCTCTTCAACGTCGGAGGACCCGGAATAACGGTCCAGTCTTGCACGGAACCCGGCGCAGCGATGTCCGGATAATCTGAAATGTGGCAATCTCCAGAATCGGGACGAACCGGAAGCCGAGAAGTTTCTCGGCCGACTCGCGTCACGAACCCGGGGCGGCCCCGTTCCATCACCGATCCGGCCCGGGACGGCCGGTCACCACCACCGAGGCACTCGTAGGCAGGCAGGAGGAGCGCATGGGACTGTTCGCCAGCCTGACGACCAGGGAGCTGGAGATGGTCACGCCGAACGAGTCGGGGTAGTCGTGGATCATCACCGGGATGCCGGAGAGCTCTGCCAGGTCACGGTAGTAGTCGAAGAGGACCGCGTCGTTCTGCACCCCGAGCGGGGCCGCGAACACCGCGTCTGCTCCGAGCTCCTTGGCCTCGAGTGCCTGCTCGACGGCTCCGGCCGTGCCGAGAGCCCTCACCCCGACGAGCACCTTGAGCCGCCCGGCACCTTGATCCGTGACGGCGCTGATGACCTGCCTGCGCTCGTCGCTGGAGAGCTTGTGGGCCTCGCCCAGGAAGCCGAGGATGGCCACGCCGTGGACGCCGGTGGCCACGAGGTGGTCCACCAGGCGGCGTTGGCTGGCGGCGTCGAAGCTGCCGTCTGCCGTGAAGGCCGTGGGGACGATGGGGTGGACGCCGCGGTAGGGGCCGGTG
>CAZTHV010000021.1:0-19143 GCA_964613165.1 uncultured Marmoricola sp. | reverse complement strand
CACCAGAATCACCCGCAAACCGAATGACCACCCGATCCAGCTGCTTGACCTGCTTATTCACCTGAGTCACCCGGCAACGCTCTCAGCCTCGCCTGCCTCGATCTCGGCCACCACCGGGTGGTCAGCCGAGATCGGGCCGACCGCGGTGGCTCCACCCGGGGAGCCGAGCTCGCCGAAGAACTCGGCATTGACCGCGGTGTAGTCGCTCCACTGCGAGGGCACATCGTCCTCGTAGTAGATGGCCTCCACCGGACACACCGGCTCGCACGCGCCGCAGTCGACGCACTCGTCAGGCTGGATGTAGAGCATCCGCCCGCCCTCGTAGATGCAGTCCACCGGGCACTCGTCGACACAGGCACGATCCTTGACGTCGACACACGGTTGGGCAATGACGTAGGTCACCCGACCTCCTTCGCGTAGCGTGCCGCCATCACTCCTCGACCTCGCGTCCGAGCAGCGCGGTCATCGGCGTGGTGGGCTCGAGCATGTTGTCCGGGAAGACCACGGTGATCGCGTCCGTGGGGCAGGCCTGCTCGCACAGGCCGCAGTACCAGCACTCGTCCGGATAGGCGATGACCGGCAGCTCCTTGCTCCGCGGCTTCTTGTGGATCACATCGCCGGGACAGACGTAGTCGCAGATCATGCAGGTGATACAGGTCTCGGGGTTGACCACGATCGGGTTGTGCGGTGCTGGGCTTTCGAGCGGCGCGGTCATGCTCCTCCTCCTGCTACGGGCGTGAGATCTTTCGTTTCGGTCATGTAGTCGAACTGGACCCCGCCGTCCGGTTGACGGCGCAGGACGATCGCCTTCTTCCAGTTCGCGTCGTCCGGCTCGGGATAGTCCAGGCGACGGTGGGCCGCACCCGATCGGCTCTCGGTGCGGTGCAGAGCGGCGTGGGTCATCACTTCGGCCGCCTGGCGGATGTTCTTGCACTCCAAGGTGCGCATCAACTCGTGGAAGGAGGAGGCGGTCAGCCTCTGCTCCCCCGTCGACAGCCCGTCCAGCAGCTTCAGCGCATGCCGCATGCCGGCGTCAGTACGTCGGATGCCGACGTAGTCGGTGACCACCCCGCGCACCTCGTCCTCCGCCTCCAACCAGCCCTTGCCGTCCTTCTCGACCAGCGGCTGCTCCATCCAGGCCAATGCCTTGACCAGCGACGTCGGGTCCGCGGCGACCTCGCCACTGACCTTGACCCGCTCGGCCGCGCCACGACCGGCGATCGCCCCCATCGCCGCCGCCATCGATATGCCACCGCTGACCATGGAGCAGTCACCCGCACTGAACAGGCCCTTGATGTTCGACTCCGCCGAGGTGTCGACCCGGAGACCACTGCCCCGGAAGTAGACGCCGCCACGCCTGATGGTCAGCTCCGAGATACCGATCGGCAGCAGGTCCTTGCGGATGTCGATCCCGCGCTGCTCGAAGTAGCCGGGCAAGGTGTAGCGGTCGACGCCCAGGGTCTTCACGAAGTCGTCGAGCAGCTCCGGGGGCAGGTGACGGATGTCGACGTAGATCGGCTCGTTGCCGGCCAGGACCTCCTCCACCACGCCGTTCACCAAGATGGTGCGCCGAGCCTTCTCCCCCTTGGGGTCGTACTTGAACATGAACCGCTCACCGTGCCGGTTCACGAAGTAGGCTCCCTGCCCGGCGTAGGAGTTGGTCCCCTGCGTCGAGAACCCGAGTGGGGTCAAGGTGGCCTCGACCAGCTCCATGTTCACCAGCTCCGCACCGGTGCGATAGGCCATTGCGTGGCCGTCGCCGGTGTTGTACGGGAAGTGCCAGCTGTCGAACGGGAGCCCGGAGATGTTGCGAGACAACCGGTTGATGTCTCCGGTGCACACCACCACGGCCGCCGCGTCGACCACATACCGCTCGCCGGTACGGCAGTTGAACCCGACCGCGCCGGCCACCCGCTGACCGCTCGGGTCCATCACCAGATCGGTCATCATGGTCCGCGGCAGGAACTTCACGCCCCGGCCCACGGTGTACCGACCGACCTGGTACTTGAACTTGCTCCCGTCGAAGTTCAGGTGGTACTCACCGGGAAGCCCGAACGCCCGGGTACGGAAGTACTCACCGGGCTTCGCCGGATCGGTGAAGTCGATTCCGATGTCGACCAGGCGCTGGAACACACGGGGCAGCTCGTGCACCGCGTGCCCGGCCACGTCGAGGTCGGCGAGCCCGTCGGTGAGGTTGGGCACGTACGCCATCAGGTGCTCCGGGCTGTCCCATTCCTCCTCGGTGTTGATCGGCGCCATGAACTGGTCCACCCCGCCGGCCACACTGCCCGCGCGCTCAAGGAACTTCGCCTTGTCCGCGATCAAGACCCTCGCACCCGCGTCTCGGGCCTCGATTGCCGCCAGGCAGCCGGCTACGCCGCCGCCGATCACCAGTACGTCGGTCTCGAAGCGAGTCGGCTCGCTTGGCCATACTTCGTCGGACATTGAGTATCTCCGTTCTGCAAACGTATGCATACGGTAGCAGCGCAACGAGGCATGTCAAGGCTTCCGCCACCCGCGCGGCGAAACGGCCACGGATGGCCGGGCAGACGAGGGCTGTCGACTAGGAGGCGACGGCGCGGGTCGAGTCCCTGACCTGCAGGGTCGTCGGCAGCAGCACGCTCGCCGGCGGCGTGCCGGGCCTCTCCAGCAGGTCGAGCATCAGCCGAGCCGTCTGGGTGCCGATGTCGTACTTCGGCACGTGGATGCTGGTCAGCGCCGGGTTGAACTCGTCGCACCACCGGGACCCGTTGTATCCGACGACGGAGACATCCTCGGGAACCCGCAGGCCCCGGGCCCGCAGTCCGCGGTAGCACCCCAGTGCGATCAGGTCGCTCGCCGCGACCACGGCGGTGAACCCCGCTCCCCGGTCGAGCAGATCGGAGACCGCTTGAGCCCCGTACTCCTTGGTGAACCAGGGCGCGAAGATCACCGATCTCTCGTCCACGCGGAGCCCCAGCGTCTGCATCCAGGCAAGGAAGTACTGGTAGCGATTGAAGCCCGTGGAGGCGGACATCGCCGCGCCGACGAAGGCGATCCGGCTGTGTCCCAGCTCGACGAGGTGCTTGACGGCCAGGCCTATCCCCTGGTGGTCGTCGGCCGCGACCATCGACATCCGGGCCTCGTCGGTGGTCCGGTTGACCAGGACCACCGGGACGTCGTAGTCGCGCAGCGTGTCGAGCAGCGGGTAGGACCGCAGCGCGGTGGCCAGCACCAGGCCGTCGACACGGCGCTGCATGAACACGTCGAGGAGATCCTGCTCGCGGCTCATGTCCTGGTCGGTGTTGCCCAGCAGCATCATGTAGCCCTGCCTGCGAAGTCCGTCCTCGATGCCACGGACGATCGGCGGGAACAGCGGGTTGCCGAGATCGGGAACCAGCATGCCGACCGTCATCGACTTCTGGTCCTTCAGGCCGCGGGCAAACGGGTTCGCCCGGTATCCCAGCGCGTCGGCGGTGGCCAGCACTCGCCGGAGTGTCTCCGGCTTGACCATCCCCCGGGTCTCCGGGCGCAGGGCTCGGGAGACAGTGGAGATGTCGACCTGAGCAGCCTGAGCGACCTCGCGGAGCGTGGGCCGCTCGGGTCGCTTGCCGGTCGAGGGCCCCTGCGTATGCTGGGCCATCGTCCACCTCGATTCCGCTGAACCGGTGTCAGCGACAGCCCGGAATCATAATATGCCGCGGGCGGACCGAGCCCGACTCGGTCGTGTCGAGGGACCTTACACCCCTCAGGACACCCCTCAGGTCTCCTCACCCGCTCCGTCAGGCTCAGCATCCATCGGCACCGATCTCGCGACTCCGGCCACACCGACGAGCGCGACCGAGGTCATCCACAGCACGCCTGCCGCACCGAGACCCGTCGCGACCAGGCCCACCGTACCGGGGAAGATCACCTGACCCAGGCGATTGCCGACGATGCGCACCGACACCACGCGCCCGCGCAGGCCAGGCGGCGAGATCTCCGCCAGCCACGACAAGGTCAGCGGCTGACAGATCCCCAGGCCGAGGCCCATCACCACCACAGCGACGGCCAAGATCGGCATCGACGGCGTGAACCCCACCACCGCCATCCCCACTCCGGCTCCACCGACCGAGCCGAGCAGTACCAGCCGCCGGCCCCAGCGACCGGTGAGCGTGCCCAGGAAGAACCGCGAGACCATCGAGGAGAGCGAGCGCATGGCCAGCAACAGCGCGACCGTACCGACGGTCAGGCCAGCCTCGATGCCCAGCGCCGGCAGGTAGACCAAGACGATGTCCATCGCCGCCACCACGATGCTGCTGACCAGCAACGCCCGCATGACCCCCCTGGTGCGCAACAGCGGAGCCAGTCTGGGGCCGGCCGACCTGGACCGCGATCGGGTGGTGATCGCGCTCCGCAGGAATCCGGTCAGGATCGCAAGCAGCGCGGCCACCGCGGCGGCCGCGAGGAATGCCTCCTTCGTCCGGGGCATGGTCCCTCCGGACCCGAACATGCTCAGCAGCGCCGGACCGAGAACCTGGCCCAGCGACGACGCGAATGTGTAGTGCCCGAACGCGCTGTCGAGCTTGCCCCGAGGAATCAGATTCGAGACCAGAGACTGCTGTCCGATCATGCACAGCAGGTGCGCGGTGCCGAGAACCACCGTGCCGACCACCAGCACCATGAAGCTGTCGCCGGCAGCCAGGAAGACCGCGCAGGCCACGCCTACCAGCGCCACGCCTCCGAGCAGGATCCGGCGCTCACCGTAACGGTCCGCGGCGGAGCCCGCCGGCAGCGCGATCAGCAACGGCGCGAAGGCGAAGCCACCCGCCAGCACGCCCAACCAGGCACTGCCGACCCCCAGCTCCAGCGCCCGATAGGAGACAGTGGGACGGAGCAGGAAGATCGCCGCCTGAAACAGCAATGCATGACCACACAGCAACAGGAACTGCGCCCTTGCTGCGGGTCGTGCCGTCACCGGGCCTCCAGTAGTTCGTCAACAGCGTCAGCTGACGATAACGGGGACCGGGTTGACGATGCAAACGATTGTAGTATGCTCGGCACCCGTTGAGTTGGAGGAGTCCATTGGTGAACGGCCCACTCGTTGCAGTTCTAGGAACTCGCTATCGAGATCTTTCGATCGAAGAGCACGTCCTCGAACCCCTTTCCCCCCGGTTCGTGACCAGCCCCGGCCAGAGCCCGGAGGCGATCCTGGAGGTCGCCGCCGACGCCCAGGTCATCCTGGCCGGCTCGGGTCCCCGCTTCGACGACAGCGTGCTGAAGAGCCTGAGCTGTCGCGGCATCGTGCGCTACGGCGTCGGCACGGACAGCATCGACCTCGATGCGGCGCGCCGGCACGGTATCGCCGTGGCGCGGGTCTCCGACTACGGCACCGAGGCGGTGGCGTTCCATGCGGTCGCCGCGGCGGTCGCGCTCACCAGGCGGCTGCCCGAGGCCGATCGCGTCATCCGCGAGGGCGGCTGGGGATTCGCCGATCTCCGGCCTCTGCACCTGCCCAGCCATCTGACCGCCGGCGTGGTCGGGTTCGGAAGGATCGGGCGTCAGGCCGCGACGTACCTGCTCGGACTCGGCTTCAAGGTCTGCGCCTACGACGAGTACGTCGACATCGCACCCGAGACCGGGGTCACCCAGACCGATCTGCCGTCGCTGCTCGCGAGCAGCGACATCGTGTTGCTGCATGCACCGGGCAACCCGGACGGCTCGGCCCTCCTGGGTGCCACCGAGCTCGCCGCCATGCGGCCGGGCAGCATCGTGATCAACACCGCCCGGGGCTCGCTGATCGACGTGCCCGCACTGGTCGACGGCCTGCGCAACAACCGGCCCGGCTTGGCTGGGCTCGACGTGTTCCCCCAGGAGCCGTTCGACATCGCTGCCTTCGCCGGGGTCGAGGACCAGTTGCTGTTGAGCCCACACATGGCCTGGTACACCGACGAGTCCGAAGAAGACCTACGGCGCAAGGCCGCGGAAGAAGCCGCGCGCCTGCTCACCGGCGAGCCACTGCGGGACCCCGTCGTCGTGCCGGAACAACCAGGAGGAGCGGCATGAAGTACAACCTGTCCAAGATGACCAGCCCGGAGGCGGCGGAGGCGATGGCGCGCTCACGCACCGTCGTGCTTCCGGTCGGCAGCATCGAGCAGCACGGCCCGCACCTGCCGAACGGCACCGACACGATGGCCGCCGAGCTGATCGCGGAGGAGGTCGCCGCGCGCCTCGATGCCATCTACGCCCCGCTGTGTCCCTATGGGGTGACCCCCATCCACGCGGGGCACCCCGGAAGCGTCACCCTGCGGCGCTCGACGTTCGAGGCCTACCTCACCGATGTCTGCACCGAGCTGATCGGCGCGGGCGCCAAGACCATCATCCTGGTCAACTGGCACGAGGGAAACATCCCCTCGATGAACGCCGTGGCGATGGAGCTCCAGGACCAGCACGAGGTCACGTTCATCGCGGCCCAGGCCTGCTACACGGCCCAGCGCCTGTACAGCGCTGAGGGCGGCGAGCTGACCCACGGAGGCGGGATCGAGACCCTGGCAGTGCTCGCCTACGACCCGGAGCTGGTCAAGCTCGACCGTGCCGGTGAGCCGACCCGTCCGGCAGGAGCTCTCGAGATGGACGAGATGCGCCGTTCCTCGGAGGTCTACGGCTTCATCACCGACGTGACCGAGCTCGCCGACGACGGCTGGTACGGCAACCCCCCGTGGGCCGAGACCGCCAGCACACAGGACTTCACCGGACGCGTCGCAGAGGGAGTCCTCAGCGGCATCGAGACGGTGATGAACGCGCGTCGCATTCGCGCAACCAACCAACCGAAGGAGAACCATGAGTGACAAGGTGCGATTGGCGTCGGTCGGCCTCGGCCGGTGGGCGCGAGTGCTGGCGCGCGGCGCTCAGCGCGGCGACAAGGTAGAGCTCTACAGCTGCTTCAGCCGCGACCCGGAGAAGCGGAGCGCCTTCCAGCAGGAGTTCGGCATCGAGAACAGCGCCAGCAGCTACGAGGAGCTGCTCGCCGACCCGGCGGTCGAGGGCGTCATCATCACCACGCCGAACGACACCCACATGGAGGTCATCACCCAGGCCCTGGAGTCCGGCAAGGCCGTCTACACCGACAAGCCGATCGCGCACACACTCGAGGACGCGAACAAGATCGCCGCCACCGTGGCCGCGACCGGCAGCGTCTTCGCGGTCGGACACAGCTCGCGCCGTCTGTCCGGTCACCGTGAGATGAAGCGGTGGATCGAGGACGGTCGTCTCGGAGAGGTCTCCTTGGCCGAGGCCAACTTCTCCAACGAGCGGGGCCTGGAGCTGACTCCGAGCACCTGGCGCTTCTACGCCGACAAGAGCCCCGGTGGCGCGTTCATCCAGCTCGGCGTGCACCACGCGGACACGCTGCAGTTCCTGCTGGGTCCGGTCAAGAGCGTCAGCGCGCATGCTCGCAAGCTGTTCACCAAGGCCGAGGTTCCGGATGCGATCATGGCGGTGCTGGAGTTCGAGAGCGGTGCGCTGGGCTACATCGGCACCGGTTGGGCGTCCCCGGGCGTCTACACGATGAACCTGCTAGGCACCAAGGCGAACCTCATGTACGACCTGGACTTCACCCACTGGGACGAGTCCCACCTGGCTGACGACTGGTCGACGCTGAGGTCTCAGTTCTACGGCGAGTCCGTGCGCCAGCCCGTCGAGCTGCCCCGGACCGACATGTTCCGCGAGCAGCTCGAGGAGTTCGGCCTCGCCGCCCGCGGGCAGGCCACCGTCGAGGTCGGTGCCCATGAGGCGGTGCGCTCCCTCGCCGTGGTCCGCGCGGTGATCGAGTCCTCGACCCGCAACGGCGAGGCAGTCGCGCTCGAGGAAGTCATCGACAACGCCCAGGCCGCGCCGGTCGGCTGAGCGGCCACGCCGCGACCAACCGCGACCAACCGAGAGGCCGCCGGTCCACGATCATCGTGGACCGGCGGCCCTTCGCCGTTCTGCTGATGAATCCGCTCACCGATCCCCTGACGAATCCGCTGACGAATCCGCCGACGATCCCCTGACAATCTCTGAGAGGCTGTGACCCATGCCGGTCGTGCCGCACCAAGCGCTGTCCTTCATCGAGCTTCCGGGCCGTGCCTCGGCCAACCCGGTGCCAAGCGGCCTCGGGGTCGGCTACACCGTCCGAATCGTCCGGGTCCCCCCCGGAGCCAGGACCCCGCATCGCCATCCGCGCAGCGACGAGGTCACCTACGTGGCCGCCGGTCAGGGCACCGCCTGGGAGGACGGCCGGCCCACGCGGGTCGGCGCCGGCGACATCGTGTTCGTGCCGCGCGGCGCGGCGCATGCCACGGTCGCCGATGACGCGAGCGAGCTGGTACTGATCTGCTTCTTCCCCGACGAGGACCTCCGCAGCAACACCGAGGAGCTCGACGGACCGCTACACGAAAGCGAGTGACCCGGGCACATGTGCCCGGGTCACTCGCTGGTGCGCTGGCCGGCCTCGGCCAGCTCCTGCTTGTCTAGCGCTGGTCAGTCCGCGTCGCAGAATCCGATCGCGGTCCCCGCGTAGATCTGTGCGAGCTGGACCACGTCGGAGAGCCGGATCTGCTCGCCGGCCTTGACCTTGTCCGAGTTCGGGTCAGGCCGGGGCACCCCGAAGTTGATGGTCGGGATGCCCGCGTCGATGAAGTGGGTGCTGTCGTCCATCGGGGCGCGGAAGGTGAAGCCGGTCTCCTTGTTCAGCACCTCTTCCGCCGCGCTCCGGACAACCCCGATCAGCGGCTCGTCGCGGTCCAGCAGCGCCGGAGCCGCCACCATGTAGGTGTCCAGGTCGAAGCGCAGATTCGGTCGAGAGCCCTGCAGGTCGCGAAGCAGACCGCGAACCTCGTGCTTGACCTCGATCGCCCTGGTGCCTGGCGGGAACCGGACGTCGAGGTAGATCACGCACGTCTGTGGCGTACGGGAGATCCTGGTCGGATTGCCGGCTCGGACCGCCCCGACGGTCACCCCGCACTTGGTGCCCATGAACTCGTTGCGCGCCTGGTACTCGGGGATCCACTTCTCGATCTCCTGCACGACCGCGACGGACTCGTAGACCGCATGGGTGAGATCGCCGCCGGTGTTCTTCGCCGTGTGCAGGAGATCTCCATGGACGGTGATCTTCAGCCACAGGCTGCCCAGATGGCCCACCGACACCCGGAACGCCGTCGACTCGCCGACGATCGCGGCGTCCGCGGTGACCCCGTGCGAGACCAGGTACCGCGCGCCGGTGCCGTAGCCCTCGTACTCCTGGCCCTGATACTCGTCGACGGGCGACTTCTCGATCTCACCGGCCACACCGGCGATGATCAGGTCTCCGCGCAGCCGCTTGCCGGCACGCTGCAGGGCGTGCGCCGCTCCCAGAGCCGCGGCCAGGCCGCACTTCATGTTCGCTGCGCCGAGGCCGGTGAGCAGGTCGCCGTCGATCACCGCGTGCGGACGGTAGCCGGGGCCGTCGAGGCCTGGCTCCTTCCCGCTGTAGGAGGTGTCCATGTGCCCGGTCAGCAGAAGATCCCGACCGCCTCCGGTTCCGCGCAGCACTCCTACCGAGTTCGCTCGGTCGGGAGCGAAGGACTGCACCGTGCCATGCATGCCGAGGGACTCGTAGACCTCGACCATGTAGCGTGCGCAGTCCTCTTCAGCGCCGGTCGGGCTCGAGATGTTCACCAGACCGCTCAGCACTTCGGTGATGAACGCGGAGTCCACGGCCGGTGCCGAGATCTGTGTGGACGTCATCAGTGGGTTCCTCCTAGTCGCTCGGTCGCCGTCTGCGACCGTGGGGCCCGGACCGGATTCGGTCCGGAGAACGGGTGTGCCGCATGGCCGGGGCTCGCCGGACCGGTGGGAGCCGGTCCGGCGAGCCTGCCGGCCGAGCGGGCTACTTGATCGATTCCAAGGCGTCCTTCAGAATCGGCGTCAAGACGCTGGCCATCGCGGGGTACGTCGACTCCAGACTGCTCTGCAGCTCAGCGCCACCCAGGGCACTGATCGGCAGCTGAGCCTCCTGCGCCTTCTTGAGCAGCTCCTCGTCCGAGAGCGCGCAGTCGACCCCCTTGCGCAGAGTCTCGGTCAGCTCGTCGCTCAGCTCCGGCGGGGCGAAGAATCCCCGGTGGAGGTCATTGAGCTCGGAGAAGGTGTCCAGCGCGGCCGGATCGTCGACGAGCTCTCGCGCGGTGGCCACGTCCGGAAGCTCCTCGATACGCTCCTTGGTCATGACCATCAACGGAATCTGGCTACCGGAGTCGATCAGCGGCTTCGCGGCACTGTAGGCCCAGATCTGGCCGGTGGCGCTGCCGTTCTCGATCGCCAGCGTGCTGTCGCCCTGCCCCTCGAACCCGGTCACGTACGACAGCGGGAAGTTCAGGCTGTCGGAGAGAACCGCGGCGAGGAAGAAGTCCTGGTCCGGCCCCGGTGAGGGGTACTTGAAGTCCTTCTTGAGGTTCTTCAGGTCCTCGACGGTCTTGATGCCGGACTTCTTGCCGACGGTCAGGACGCGAGGTTCGGTCGCGGCCCGTCCGAGGAAGACGAACTTGGTCGGGTCGTACTGGACGCCCTCGCTCTCGGCCAGATCGGAGAGGACCACCGCGGTGATGCTGGTGAACTCGATCGTCTGGCCGTCGGGCTTGCTGTTCCACAGCTCGTTGGTGCCGACGACCCCACCGGCGCCCACCTTGTTGACCACGGTGAGCCGATCGGCGTCGAGACACTTCTTGAGATAGGGAACGATCATCCGCGCGTAGGTGTCCATCCCCTGGCCGGGCTGGTTGGGGACGATCAGGGTCATCCGCTTGCCAGCGACGTCCCCCGTGGCCTCGGCCTCTTGCTTGCCGCACGCGGCGGTGGTCAGGCCGAGGCCCACCACCAAGCCGGCCGACAGCCAACGTGCCGCCCGTCTCCGCACGGTCCTGGCAACCTTTGGTCGGTTCATGTGCTTCTCACTCCTTCTGGCTGATCAACCGGAAATATAGGGAATCCAGAGACCGAGAATCCCGTCGTACATATTGACTCCGAGCGCGTCCACAAAAAGCAGACGAACCACGATGAAAGTGCCCGCGGCGTAGCCGACAGCGACGGCAATGGGTGCCTTGGCGATGAATCGCACGTAGCCGAAGATGTACAGGAACGCGGCCGGCAGCAGCCCCAACAGCAGGGCACCGACGAAGAACGGCAGCAGCACGACCGCCATCGACCTCATCGAGGAATGGAGGATCGGTGGGCTGGAGGCCTCTTCGTACTCGACCTCGCTCAGCGGCGTGGCCACAGCCTTCTGCCGAGCACGCTCGAGAGAGCGCTCGGTGACCAGCTCGACGTTCTGGACGACCAATTCGATGAGCATGAACCCAGCACAGCTCAGCGAGATGAACAGCGGCGCGAGCCGAGCCTTGCTCTCGAAGCCCATGCTCTCCCAGGCCATGTAGCTGAACAGGGCGAGCATGACCAGCGCTGCGATGTTGTCGGCCAGCTTGCCGACGTACTTGACCTGCATCAGCGGACCCCTCCCTGCTCCACGGACTCCGACTCCGGCGCTGCGGTCCCGCCTGACATCGGCGTGCCGCCGCCGCGGTTGCGGATCATCGGGAGGACCACGGTGGCCACGACCGCGATCGTCAGCACCAGCGTGAGCGGGCGGGTGACGAAGAAGAAGGGACCGTAGATCTCGGTGCTGATGTGCAGCCAACGCTCCAACAGTCCGCCCAGCACCAGGCCGACCGCGAGGGCGGACAGCGAGTAGTGGAACTTGCGCAGGTAGTAGCCGGTGATGCCCAGGAACACCGCCAGGACGACGTCCTCGATGCGCTGGTTGACCGAGTAGGCGCCGATCAGGCACAGCACGATCACCAGCGGGACCAGCCGGTCGCTGGACATCGTGGTCATCCGTGCGTACAGCGGCGCGGTCATGTAGCCGGTGATCGTGGTCACGATGAAGGCGATCACGATGATCCAGATGATCGAGAACACCAGGCTCTGGTAGGTGGTCAGCATCTCGGGACCGGGCGAGACGCCCAAGACGATCAGCGCCGAGAGCAGGATGGCCGAGCTCTCTCCGCCCGGGATGCCCAAGGAGATGGTCGGGAGCAGCTCGGACCCTTCGTTGGCGCCGAGAACCGTCGCCGGGGCGATCACGCCCTTGATGTTTCCCTCCCGGAACGGCGGGTCGGGATTCTTGGTGCTACGGACGGTCTGTCCGTATGAGGCCAGGTTGCCCAAGGTCGCACCCACTCCGGGCATGACACCGATGAAGATGCCGAACAGGCTGGACTTCGCGATCAGCGACTTGTTGTTCCGGATGTCTTGGTGCTTGCTGGTCTGCTGCTGCTTCACCACCTTGCGCGCAGTGCCGGAGATCGATCCGCCGCGCTGATAGAGCGAGATCATCTGCGGGATGGCGAACAGGCCGATGAAGGCCACCGGGATGCTGATGCCGTCCTGGAGGAACAGCCAGTCGAAGGTGAAGCGGCTGGTCGAGCTGATCGGGTCCTGGCCCACGTAGGCCAGGAGCACGCCCAGACCCGCCGCCGCGAGACCGCGGAAGATATGGCCCTCGTTGAAGACCGCGATCAGCGACAGCGCCCACAGCCCGAGGATGAAGTACTCCGGCTGCTCCATGCTCAGCATCACGGTCTTCAGCAGCGGCATCGCGAGGACCAGGAACACCACGCCGGCCAGGCCGCCGATCGCGGCGGCGAACGCGGTGGCTCGAAGCGCCCGAACGCTCTGGCCCTGCTGAGACAGCGGAAAGCCGTCGAAGCAGAGGGCGATCGCCTTCGAGGCGCCGGGTATCCCGAACAGGATCGAGGTGATGCCACTGTTGTAGACAGTGGCGACGTGCGCTCCGAGCAGCAGGCACATCGCGGTCTCTGGATCGACGCCGAAGACGAAGGGCAACAGCAGGGCCATCGCCACGATTCCACCGAGACCCGGTAGAAATCCGAAGGAGACTCCGAATGCCACGCCAATCAACAGGAACGCAATTGATTTGAGCGTGAACAATGCCAGGAGGCCTTCTATGGCTGCATCTAACATCAAACCGTCCTTGTCTGATTCCGCGATGCCAGTCGGGCCCCAAGACCCGCTGGTGAGCTATGCCGTCAATGCGTGACTTTTCTCGACCTGCCCACCCACCATGCGGGTGTGCAGCTGCCCGATGTTCTCGATCTCCACCGTCAGTCGGTCCCCTGGGCGAAGGAACCGTGCCGGCGTCTTGCTCGCTCCAATGCCACCGGGCGTGCCCGTGGCGATGACGTCGCCGGGCTCGAGCGTGATCGTCTGGCTGACGAACGACACCAGCTCGGCCACGCCGAAGACCATCTGAGCGGTGTTGGACTCCTGAACGGTCTCGCCGTTGAGCCGACAGGAGATCGCGAGCCGCTGCGGATCCTCGATCTCGTCCGGAGTCACCAGGACCGGTCCCATCGGCAGGAACCCGTCGATGGCCTTGCCCCAGGTCCACTGACCCGCGGCCCGCTGCAGATCGCGGGCCGAGAGGTCATTGATGCAGGTGTAGCCGGCCACGTGTGCCAGTGCCTGGTCGACCGGCGTACGTGACGCAGTCCGTCCGATCACGAGTCCCAGCTCGGCCTCCCAGTCGGCTTGCTGCACCACCGCCGGGATCTCCACGTCCGCGTCATCGGCCACGACCGAGTTCGCGAACTTGCCGAAGATCACCGGCCGCTCCGGCAGCGCCTTGCCCACCTCGTCCGCGTGGTCCCGGTAGTTCAGGCCGATGCAGATGATCTTTCCAGGTCGCGGCACCGGCGCCAACAGCTCGCAGTCCGTCATCGGAACCGGGGCGCCGTCGCTCGGCTGAGCGTGCCCGGCCAGATAGCCGACCAGGTCTGCTCCCATCGGGACGATCTCGTCGCCCTGGACCCGGCCGAACCCGCCGGGAAAGGAAACCAAGCGCATCTTGCTCCTCTGCCTCCACTCGCTGTCTGCTGTTCAGTGTCTGGTGCTGTGCTGTGCCTTGCTAGCTCCGTGCTCGCGGCGCACGCGGGCCCAGGTCAGGTCCGCAGGACGTCGCGGTCGTGGGTGGCCATGGGCACCCCCAGCCGAGTCGCCCAGGATTGCAGGGCGGTCGCCGTCCGGGGCGCCAACCGCAGCTCCGCATCCGGGTCCCACTCGCCGGGAAAGTCTCGACGAGCTCCCGGGAGCCGCCCGCCGGCCGCGACGACCCGAGCCGCCAGATCGTCCAGTCGTGCCTGCGGTGACGTCCCGTCGCCGGCGTCGAAGGTGCCGGGGTCGAGTGCGATGACCAGGTGCCCCAGGCGCTGGGGCCGGGCGGCCTGCTCGGCCACGAACATGTCGGGCACGTCTGCCGAGAGCGCCGGCCCGACAAGGCCGGCGCTGAGTGCCTCGACCACGAAGGCCAGGGCGAAGCCCTTGGCCCCGCCCAGCGGCGACAACATGCCTGCCAGCGCTGTCGCCGCGTCCCGCGTTGGCTGCCCCGCCGCGTCGGTCGCCCACCCCTCGGGAATGGCCTCATCGCGGGCCGCGTACTCGGCGATGGTGCCCCGGGCCACGGTGCTCGACGCCATGTCCACGATCGCGGCTCGAGGTCGGCACGGGATGCCGGCCGCGAACGGAGAGGTCGACAGCAAGGGCGAGTGACCACCCCAGGCAGGCATCGCAGCGGGCCCATGAGAGAAGACCAGGCAGACCTGGCCACGTGCGAGCGGAGGAGCTGTGTAGACCCCCAGCGCGCCGCAGTGACCGGAGTTCGCAACCGCGACGACCCCGACGCCGCGCTCGGCGCATCGTTGCGCCGCCATCTCGGCGGCAGACCAAAGCTGCCAGTGACCGATCCCGCCGCCGCCGTCCAGGACGACCAGCGCTCCGGTGTCCCTGACCGTCCGCAGCTCCGCGTCCGCGACATACCCCCCATGCTCCAATCGGTCCAGGTAGAAGGGCATCCGCATCAGGCCGTGGGAGGTGACCCCCCACCACTCGGCCGTGACCACCGATCGGGCTGTCACGGCCGCACTGGTGGGGGGAACCCCCATCCGGCCCAAGAGCGCAGTGACCAACTCGGTCGCTGCTTGGACGCTGATGATCACTTCGCTAGGCGCTGCGATAGAGCTTGGTGAGGGTGAACTCACGGTGACCGAGCGCCTCCGCCGCGGTCAGCCGGCCGTTGATGGTCCGCTCGACCAGCTCGATGAGCAGCTCACCCTCTTCCTCCACTGACCTCCCCGAGGTCAACAGCCCGGAGCAGTCCACGTCGATGTGGTCGTGCATCGTAGCCGCGGTCTTGGGGTTGGCGGTGATCTTCACGACCGGCTGTACCGGGTTGCCGATCACGTTGCCCTGACCAGTGGGGAACAGGTTGACCACCCCACCGGCGGCAGTCATCAGCGTGACGCACTCGGCTGCCGCGGACGAGGTGTCCATGAAGTGCAGCCCGCTGACCGACGGCATCTCGGCCGGCGCGAGGGCGCCGACGACCGGCGCCGTGCCCGTCTTGACGATGTTGCCGAGGGCCTTCTCCTCGATGGTCGACAGCCCACCGGCGATGTTGCCCTGGGTGGGCTGAGAGCCCAAGAGGTTTGCTCCCGAGGACTCGATCATGTCGATGTAGCCGTCGTAGAACCCCTGGAACCGCTCGCGGACCGCGTCGCTCACGCAGCGCTCGGCGATCAGGTGCTCGCCACCGGTCAGCTCACTGGTCTCGCCGAAGATCATCGTGCCGCCGTCGGCCACCCAGCGATCGCTGAGGTAGGCCGTGATGCGGCATGATCCCAGGCCGGTCGTCGTGTCCGACTCGCCGTCCTTGGTGGTGAGCATGATCTCGGAACGCTCGACCGGCTCGCGAACCAGCTCGCTGGCCTCCTGCAGGAACAGCTTGACCGTGCGGGAGGCGGCCTCGATCACCTTGAGGTCGCCACGCCCCTCGATGGAGATCCCGTCGACCGGCTTGCCGGTCTTGGCGATGCCCTCGACGATCTGCGCGGTCCAGTTGGGCTCGATGCCGATGACCATCACGGCAGCGACGTTCGGGTTGCTGCCGACGCCGATCAGGGTGCGGAATGTCAGGTCGAGGTCCTCTCCGAACTGAAGCCGCCCGAAGGCGTGCGGCAGCGCGAGAGTGCCCGGGACCACCGAGGCGATCGCCTCTGCGGCCGCGTTGGAGAGGTCGTCCACCGGCAGGATCGCTACGTAGTTCCGCGTCCCGACCGATCCGTTCACCCGGCGGTATCCGGTCAGGCGATGCTGTTCTGCCACCGTGCGCTCCTCACGTTGTGGGTGTGGACATAGTCCCCGGTCTTGATGTCAGCACTCGCGATCGCGATGCGTACGCCGTACTCGATGACGTCAGCTCCTTGAGCGACGTCCTGCAGCGCGACCTTGTGACCGAGCGGGATCGCGGCGGTCACCTCGACCGTCACTGGGCTGCTTTCATCGAGAAAGCCGACCCCAAGGGTCCCCGGTTGCACATCGGTCACCGCGACCGCCACTGCGTCGCCGGCCCGATGGGCCAGGAACGCGGGTCTGGAGCTCGTCATCTTCAACTTTGCCTTTCTTTTACTCGCTGTGGGTTAGTGGTCTGACCTCTGGTCGCAGACCCTAGTGGGGTCCCGGTTGGCTTGTCAATGACCCAGTGCGTCAGTCGAGACGGGTCGCGAAAGTCCGTGCGCGGACCAGGCGGACCCGGCCGTCAGGTCCGCCTCGGGTCATCGCCCCTCACTCACCGCGAGGGGTCGGCGCGGACGCCCGTGCTCCGCGCGGTCGCCGACACCGCGGGACGAGCAGGCAAGGGTCGTCAAGACCGTGGGCAGCCATGGCCGACGAGGCTGGTCGGCCGAACGGAGCCGGTCAGCGAAGGAGAGCCGGCCGTTCCGCCATCGACCCGGCGGCACGGCGGCGGAGACTCAGTCGGCAGCCTCGGCGTCGAACCGCGCGCTTGCCTTGGCGATGCGATCGCTGGCTGCCCGCCGAACGTTCACCACATGGACCCGAGCGGCCCGGGCAGCTGCCCGAGCGTCGCCTTCGATCAGCGCCTTGTAGATGCGCTGGTGCTCCAGCCGCGACTTCTCCAGACGCCCCTCGATCTCCAGGGTGGTCTGCAGGCCGGTTCGCAGCAGCTCGTTGAGAACGTCCTGGCTCTGCTCGAGCAGCCGGTTGCCGGCAGCCTGAACGATCTTGAAGTGGAAGGCCGCGTCGAGCTCTTGCAGCAGCTCGAAGTCGGGGGGCTGAGCCTGGCCGGCCTCGTCCAGGGCGAGCAGCGCCTCGTGCACCGCGCGCAGCCCCGCCTCGTCCTGGCGCTCCGCCGCCCAGCGAGCCGCCGGCACCTCCAGCACCTCGCGCATCGCGAACAGCTCGCCCAGGCTGTGATCGAGATGGGCCATCGATTCTCGCAGGCTCTTGCGGACGGCCGGCTCGGCCACGAACACGCCCTGCCCGTGCTTGACCACGAGGCGGCCCTCCGCCTGCAGGGTGCGCACGGCCTCCCGGACCGACGGCCGGCTGACCTTGAGACGACTCGCAAGCTCACGCTCAGGAGGCAGCCGGTCCCCCGGCGCCAGCTCCTGGGCCTCGAGCACACGGAGTATCTCCAAGCGAATCCGCTCGCTGAGGATGCCCTGCCCGAGGGGCTGCCACGTGACTATCGGATCGTCGATGCTCATGGCTTCCTCCCCGTGCCGGCCCGCGAGTGATGCGGTCGAGGGCATCCTATTGGACAGACCTCCATCCACGCACGATGCGGGCCTAGGAGAAGCCGCGGACCTTCCAGCTGTCGGGTGCGTGGGTCATGGAGGCGCCGAGCAGGCCGACAGTCCCCGAGGTCTCCTACTCCCGCGCCAGCGAGCGGCTGATCACCTCGTTGGCCGCCTGCTGGAAGCCGACCACCACCGCCTCGAGAGTGAACTGACGCAGCTGTCCCATCGTCTGCTCGAACTCGGCGTCCTCCGCGCTGCTGCGCCGGCGGCCTCGGCGCGGCGCCAGCACCCGTTCCTTGAGGATGGCGGTCAGCTCGTCGGCCAGCGCGGTCATGTGCCGGTTGATCGCCTCGCTGGCCGCGATCAGCGAGTCGACGGGGACCTTGAGGTCGAGGCCCCGGATGCTCAGGTCGAAGGCCGGCAACAGCTCGTAGCGGCCGGCCCCGGCCGGCCGGATCGCCGACGACGTCACCAGCCGCTCGACCAGACCGGCGTCCAGCGGCCGGCCGGCTCGCGCCTCGAGCTCCTCGTGGTCCACCACCTCGACCGGCGTCCCGACCCAGGAGGTCAGCATGGCCCGCTGGACCGCGAGCTCCTCGACGCTGGCGTCGTCCGGCAGCCGGGAGAGATACCGCTCGATCGCCGTCAGGGTGAATCCGTGGTCCTGCAGCGCCCGGATCAGCTCCAGCCGTGCCTTGTGCTCGGCGGAGTAGTAGGCCACCCGCCCGCGGCGCTCCGGCGGCGGCAGCAGGCCGAGGCCGGCGTAGTAGCGCGCCGTGCGCACGGTCAGCCCGGTCGCGGCGGCCAGCTCGTCCACCGTCAACAGGTCACTCGACCGCTCAGTCACGCGGGGACTGTAACAGTGACACTGTGAGCGTGGCCGCCTCTTGAATCGTGACAGTGATGCTGTAACAGTGTCTCCGTCACCCTTCCGCTCCCGATGGGACATCCCACATGCGCGAGATCTTCACCCCCGAGCACGAGGCCTTCCGGACCACGGTCCGGGCCTTCATGGACAAGGAGGTGACGCCGTACCACGACCAGTGGGAGAAGGACGGCATCGTCCCCCGGGAGCTCTGGCTCAAGGCCGGCGAGCAGGGGCTGCTCTGCTTCGACGTCCCCGAGGAGTACGGCGGGCCGGGTGTCGAGGACTTCCGCTACAACGTGATCCTCGCCGAGGAGCAGACCCGCGCCGGCGCGAACGGCCCCGGCTTCTCGGTGCACACCGACATCATCGTGCCGTACCTGCTGGGCATCGCCAACGACGAGCAGAAGCGCCGTTGGCTGCCGGGCTGCGTCACCGGCGAGACGATCACCGCGATCGCGATGACCGAGCCCGGCGCGGGCAGCGACCTGCAGGGGGTTCGGACGACGGCGATCGACAAGGGCGATCACTACCTCCTCAACGGATCGAAGACGTTCATCAGCAACGGCATCAACGCCGACCTGGTGATCGTGGTGGCGCAGACCGACCCCGAGGCCGGCCACCAGGGCATCAGCC